>JALQSZ010000144.1 GCA_023264135.1 Acidimicrobiales bacterium | reverse complement strand
GGACAAAGCAACTGTCCGTCGACGCGCAGTGATTGCGCTGGCGCCGTTCGATGGTCCCGAAGTCGATGCCGCGTTGACACGCGCACTGACCGATCGGGATTGGCAGGTCCGGCAAGCTGCCGAGGACCTCAGTCCATAAACATGACCTTGAGTGCGTCGAATGATTCGACGCAATGGCCTGCTCCGAGCACAACCGATTCGAGCGGTGCTTCCACCAAGTGAACGGGTACTTCGGTCTCTGACTCAATGCGCAGATCGAGACCGCGCAACATGCCGCCACCACCGACCAGATAGATGCCTTGTTCGATGAGATCTTGCGCCAATTCAGGCGGCGCTTGGCCCAAACAAGCAATAACTGCATCGACCATCGCTGAAACTGGTTCGTCGATCGCTTCACGAACTTCTTCAGCGGTGAGCACAACCGTCTTCGGAAGACCGCTCATGAGTTCTCGACCACGAACTTCGGCGGCGTACTCATTTTCCGCTGGCCATGCCGAGCCGATGGTGACTTTGATTTCTTCAGCGGTGCGCTCACCAACAGCAATGCCGTATTCGCGTCGGATGTAGGTCTGGATTGCAGCGTCGATATCGAAACTTCCGACTCGCACTGCTTCAAGCGCAACAACACCACCGAGTGAAATGAGTGCGACCTCGGAAGTGCCGCCACCAATATCGATCACCATGTTGCCGAGCGGTTCATTAATCGGAAGACCAGAACCGATTGCTGCGGCCATCGGCTGTTCAATCAGATGTGCTTCGGCCGCACCAGCGCGTCGGGCTGCTTCGGTCACTGCGCGCTGTTCGACGGCAGTAATGGCCGAGGGAACGCAGATCACGACGCGAGGGCGATTGAAGCGATTCACGCCAACTCGTTGAAGAAGCAGTCGAATCATTCGTTGTGTCACTTCGAAATCGGTGATTGCACCTTTTCGAAGCGGGCGCACCGCGACGATGTAACTCGGCGTGCGTCCGATCATTTGCCAGGCTTCGTGCCCCATCGCGAGTACGTCTTGCGTGCGGCTGTTGAGCGCGATTACCGAAGGCTCGTTGAGGACGATGCCCTCGCCACGCACGTAGACCAGCGTGTTTGCAGTGCCGAGATCGATCGCAATGTCGCGTGCCATTTCAACGACCGCCCAAGCGACGCTTTTCCGCGTCTTGGACACCGCGAACAGGACGCGGCGGAGTCGATGGAGTAGGCGGCGTACTCAATGCATCCATCTCACGTTGGAAATCGTCGACGCTCGACCTGAAGTGCGTGGGCTTGCGATGACGAATCCAAACGATGAGAGAACCGACTGCAGCAACAACGACTGCGATGAGGAGAAACGCAACGCCGCTCATGCCAGAACACCTTGATCGTTCACGGGAGTGATGTGTTGTGCGCCACGAGCCCACTGCGACCCACCATCGAAGAATTCTTTTTTCCAGATCGGAACAGACGCCTTCAAGGTGTCGATCGCAAACTCGCAAGCATCAAATGCTGCACCACGATGCGGAGCCGACACGGCAACAACAACGGAGGACTCGCTCAACAAGACGCGACCTTCTCGGTGCCAGATCGCAATGCGACCGAGCTCGGGCCACTGTGTACGAGCCTCGTGCGCAACGGCCAAAAGTTTGGGCTCAACCTGTTCGGCCCAGGCCTCGTAATCGATATGCGTAACGCCGGTGGAACCGTCGGCATGGTCACGGACCAAACCGCTAAAAACGACCACCGCACCGCAGCCTGGAAGCGCCACCCAGTCGGTTGCGATCCCGACCTCGAGCGATTGGTCAGTGAGCGCGACCCAATCGTCGGTGGTTGGCGGTTGAAGAGTCACGGTTGTCCATCGTAGTGGGGGCCGCGGCTAACTCTGCGGGGCCCACCACTACATTCGCCCCCATGCCGTTCCCCGATGACCCGGATGACGATGCCGGGTTCATCCCCCCACTCCCCCAAGACGACCGTTTATGGCGTCATCCGTCGGAGATGGCGGGCCCTCACACGCCTCCGGCTCCCCCTCGCCGACGCCGAACCTCTCGTTCGGGTGTCGCAGCGTTCATCGTTCTCGGCCTCATTGTGACCACAACCGGACTCGCGGCAATTGCAACGTTGACCACCGACAGCGATTCGCGACGCACGACACCATTCGCTGTTGGACCAGCCGCAGCAGAACTTCCTGAAACGGCGCTCGCGTCGGTGGCTCCTGCGGTGGTGCAGATTTCCATTGATCGCCCATCGAACACGTTGGTCGTCACGGGACTCATGATTCGAGCTGATGGCCACGTACTCACGACGTCCGATTCACTTGAAGGCGCGCGCTCCATCACCGTCACCACCTCCGACGGACGAGCGTTCAACGCAAAAGTTGTGGGGACCGATCCTGCCGACGATCTCGCAGTTATCGATATCGAAGGTGCGGGACTTCCCACTCCAACATTCGGCGACGTGAATGCTGTTGCGCAAGGTTCCACAGTGTTTGTCATTGGCCGCACACCAACTGACAGTCGTTCGTGGGTCTCCACCGCAACGTTCCAAGACGTTGGACTACGTCTCGACGCATCTGATGGTTCGTCGCTTCACGACATGATCGGCGCCGCGATTGCGACGCAACCCCCCACCGATTCTGCGATCCTCTGCACACAAACCGGCGAGGTCATCGGAGTTCTGACGTCACGAGTTGCAAACACCACGCGCTCGACGGACTTCGCTTCAGTGCCTTCAACACTCGCATTGCCGAACACGACAAATTCGTTTGCGCATTCCGTTGCGTGGGCTCGCCATGTTGCCGACGACATCATCGATACCGGAACCGTGCATCACGCGTGGCTCGGTGTGCTCACTACCGATGCCCCTGAAGGCGGAGCACTCATCCAATCGGTGACGACAAAGAGTCCCGCTGAAAGCGCTGGTCTCCGAGCTGACGATCGCATCGTTTCTGTTTCTGGCCACGCAATCCGAAACAGTTCCGATCTCATCGTTGCGCTTCGTCAGTACTCCGCGAACGACAAGGTCACCATCGACGTTGTGCGCACTGGTCAAACGGTCACGAAGACCGCCACGCTCAGCGACCGGACCTGAGGTGTCGGCGAATCACGATCGCCGAGCCCACCGCCGCCCCAAGCACCAATGCAGCCGCTCCGCCGAGCGCTAATTGCTGACGATGATGCGGTGTCAGTCGGGCCCACAGGCCTCCGCTGTCCGCGTCGACATACGCCTCTTCATTGCTGTGCTGGGGTTCCCAACCGAGTGACCGAATGCGATCATTCGCAACGATCCACGGACCAGACGCCGCGAGCAACGCATCGGGATCACCAGGAGCAACACCGAAGTACTTGCCGATTCGAGCCAAGACATACGCGAATGGCTTGTAGATACGAACTCGCGCGGTTGGACCTTTCAGCGCGCGAACTTCTTCGACCGAAAGCCAACCATCGGGCGCAACGTTGACTGGTCCATCGACTCGCGATCGACAAACGGCAATGAGCGCAGTCGTCAGATCATCGAAGTGAATAAATTGCACCGGGGGAACATCGCCACTGATTTGCAGTCCGGCAGTCGCCCACGGCGACCGGGCCAACCACTTTTCATTTTCCGGACCCACAGCGATACATGGACGCACAAGCGCGCAGGTCGCTCCGCGAGATCTCGCCCAGGTTCCACACAACCGTTCGAGTTCCGCGCGTTCAACAGCCGCGTCGATCGACGCATTGGGACGGACGGGCGCGTTCTCGGTAAGCGGAATCGGATTATCGGTTCGCGCGCCATAGACGAGCGCCGAAGAAAGAACGACGACAGTGGAAACGTCACCAACTCGCGTCAGCGACGCGAGCAACGAACGTGTGCCCACGACATCAATATCGGAACCACCAGTTCCGTCGATATCGAGTCCCGAACGTGGGCCAGTGAGAAACACTCTCGTGGCGCCAGTCACCAGCGGTGTCAACCGAGCATCGTCGAGAGCAAACGGAGCAACGAGAAGCTCGGGACCATCGGGATCGACATCGGCGCCGCGCGCGCTTGGTTGTGCCCCAACCGCCACGACTCGATCAACACCAGGTTCCGCGAGCGCGGCAGCGACGACTCGTCGCCCGATCGGCAGATCGGCCCCGGTGACCACCACGATTTCTCCCACACCGCAATCATGGCGCGTCCAGAGCAGCCCCTGTCCGGCCGGCCCCCGAGGCGCCATGGCCCGAGATGGGGCCTAGCCTGCAGACGTGGACGATCTACCCCCCGACCCCTTTGCCGGCGACGATTCGAGCGAGAACTCGGGCCCGAACCCGGGCGACTCCCCCCTGTCCGGCATGCCCCTTTTCGGCGATCTGGCCAAGCTTTTTTCTCAGCAAGGGCCCATCGGTTGGGATGCTGCACGACAACTCGCGTTGTCGATCGCAACCGATGGCGGCGAAGAAGGCAATGTCGATCCGCTCGAGCGCATTCGTCTCGAACAACTCGTTCGCATCGCCGAACTCCATGTGGGAAATGCCACAGGACTTCCCACCAGCTTCGGCGGAACCGGCGTTTCGATCATGCCGGTCACCCGCGGTCAATGGGCAGCAACCACGCTCGATTCATGGCGACCGCTGTTCGAACGGCTCGCCGGATCATTAACGCCTCCCAGCGCGCCAACATCTCCAGACCCTTCGGATCCACTTGGTTTCATGGCACCGCTCATGGCGATGATGGGCCC
>JALQSZ010000143.1 GCA_023264135.1 Acidimicrobiales bacterium | reverse complement strand
GAGATGCGCGAGGTCATTATCGATTCGGTGAACGTCCACGGTGGCCATCTCGGTTCGAACCTTGGCGTGGTTGAACTCACACTCGCCCTTCACCGAGTCTTCGACTCACCCGAGGACATCATTCTCTGGGACACCGGGCATCAGGCCTACCCACACAAACTTGTCACCGGTCGCGCAAAAGGTTTCGCCGATCTTCGCCAGGCCGATGGACTGTCGGGCTATCCCTCTCGCGATGAATCCGACCACGACTGGATCGAAAACAGTCATGCCTCCACGGTTTTGAGTTGGGCGTACGGCCTTTCCGTCGCAGAAGCAACCAAAGGCGCAGACGCTCGTCGAATCGTTGCGGTCATCGGCGATGGTTCGATGACCGGCGGCATGGCGTTCGAGGGACTCAACAACCTTGGTCACTCTGGGCGCGACTGCATCATCATCCTGAATGACAATGGTCGCTCTTATGCGCCGACGGTGTCTCGGCTGGGCGAAAGCCTCGTCAAGATTCGTAACAACCCCGTCTATATGCGTCGCCAAGCAAAGCTTGAAAAGTTGCTCGCCGATCTACCTGTTGTCGGAAACATTGCAAAGACCGGTCTCGATGCAACCAAGGCCGCTATCCGCGAAGCATTTGAACCAACGGCATTCTTCGAAGCGTTAGGTGTTCGCTATTCCGGCCCGTTCGACGGCCACGACATTCCGTTGCTCGAAGAGGCTCTTCGGAATGCCGCTGCAATGCCTGGTGGCCCGCAAGTCATTCATGTGCTGACGCAAAAGGGTCGCGGCTACGGGCCAGCAGAAAACGATCCGATCAAACGCTTGCACGACACATCTGAAGCAAAGCCAGGAAGCTTTACCGCTGCGTTTACCGAAGCACTGGTGAAAGAGGGTGAAGCTCGTCCCGAACTTGTAGCGATCACCGCAGCGATGCCCGATTCCACTGGCCTGCTCCCCTTCGCCGAACGATTCCCCGGCCGCATGTTCGATGTTGGAATCGCCGAACAACATGCCGTCACCGCCGCGGCCGGAATGGCGATGGGTGGCTTGCGTCCAGTCGTTGCGGTGTACTCGACCTTTCTGACGCGTGCGTTCGACCAGGTCAATCTCGATGTCGGTTTGCACGACCAACCAGTGGTGTTCTGTCTCGACCGAGCCGGCATCACTGGTGACGACGGACCAAGCCATCACGGTGTGCTCGACATGGTGCTTCTCACCAAAGTTCCGAACATGACCGTGTTAGCTCCGTCCTCGTATCAGGAAATCGGACAAATGCTGCACGACGCGCTCGACATCACCGATGGCCCTGTTGCCATTCGTTGGGCAAAGACCGCGGCGCGCCAATCACCTCCCGAAGATGTTGGTCATGGCCTGAATGCTCGCCGTACCCGCAAGGGCACGCAGTTGTGCATTGTGAGCGTGGGCAAGATGCTCGATGCCGCAGAACTTGCAGCCGAGGCGCTTGAAGCCCAAGGCATTTCGGTCACGGTGTGGGATGCCCGCGTTGTGAAGCCGCTTGATCCCGCGATGATCGACGATGCCGCGCTTCACCCATATGTCATCACCGTCGAAGACGGTCTCCGCGACGGCGGCGTTGGTATGTCAGTCGCTGATCTCGTCAGTGAACGCACGATCGGTGGCGCCGAACCACGAGTGCGAGTTCTCGGCATTCCTTCGCAATACATCGCCCACGGCAAGCCCGACGCGATCCTTGCGGATCTCGGACTCGATGCCGCAGGTATCACCGCATCGGCGCTTTCGATGATGTCGAGTACCGACACGTCAAACGCGTCAATCTGATCTCAGTTCCGAGCGACCGCTAGCGACCAAACCCGTAGAGACGCATTGCGTTTCCGGCCAATACGGCGTGTCGATCTTCGGTCGAGATTCCCGACATCGACGATTGGATCACCTTCCACGAGTTCGGCCAGTCCGCACTGATATGCGGATAATCGCTTGACCACATCACTCGCTCGACACCAACGTCTACAAGGTTCCGAAGTCCGAACGTGTCAGTCATATAACCGAAGTGAAAATGACGACTGATGTACTCACTCGGAAGCATCTGAAGACCAAACTTGCTTACCGGATCAAGCCGTAAATAGTTGTTATCGATCTGTTCCTTCACGTAAGGAACCCAACCGAAATCGGTTTCAGCAAACACAACATTGAGTTCGGGGAATCGGTCGAAGACACCATCGAAGATCATTGCGATCATTCGGTTAGGTGCATCAAAGAATCGGCCGTAGCCGGGAAGTTTGGCTTTATGCGACGCAGGCATCGACTGCGTCATTGCCACGTGAATGTTGAGCGACATTTGCCGTTCGACAAGCACCGCAAAGACTTTGTCGTCCTCGGGTTTAAGCGAGAGACCACCGTGTGGCCACGCAAGCATCATGGCGCCACGAATTCCAGGACGATCGGCGACTCGCTCAATTTCCGCGACTGCTTCTTCAACTCCACGATTCGGCACCCACATCACAGCACCAAATCGATCGGGTGCGTACGACGCGAATTCGGAAATCCAATCGTTGTAGGCCCGCACCATCGCGTGGTGATAGTCGGCGTCGCGGTTCGCGGCGATTGCGGCCGACAGGCGAGGTGTCGGGTAGAGCACTTCTGCATCGACGCCGTCTTGCTCCATTTCTTCGATGCGAGCAGCTGGGTCATAGCCGCCACGACGCATTTCCTCGAAGCGCATCCAACCCTTCATCTCTTCGGGAGGGAGACCAGCGCACGCGTTCATTCCAAAGTTGATGGGATCTTCGACGCCTTCAATGACCCATGCATCGCCCTCGTCGAACTGCTCAATTCGAGGCGCGCGATCGCGAAACGCTGCCGGAACTCGATCGATCCAGAGCGAACCTGGCTCGTTGAAATGACCGTCGGCCGAGATCAGGCGATAGCGGCGACCCGCACCTGCGGATGCACTCGAAACTGACATGGTTTCCCCCTTGTCGCACCAAATCCCCCCAAGGACGGCACTGTCGGGCAGTCTAGGGAGAACTCTTCTCTCCATCCGAACCCCGGTCCGAGGACAATCTTGTGAACGACTCCGTCTCCACCCCTGCACAACTCTTCGATCTCACTGGTCGCATTGCACTCGTAACCGGAGCATCCTCGGGTCTCGGCCGACGCATTGCGCTCGTTCTCGCCGCTGCAGGTGCAACTGTGGCCGTGACTGCCCGCCGACACGAGCGTCTTGCCGAACTTGTCGACACGTCCTCGTCGATCCATTCCTTTCCCGCGGACCTCACCAGCGAAACCGAACGAGAGCAGCTCATCGCTGAAGTTGAACAAACACTTGGCCCTCTCGACATCCTTGTGAACAATGCCGGTGCGGTGAATTCACTATCGATTGAACAGGAAACCCTCGACGACTTTCGTTCGCTCATCGAACTCAATCTGGTTTCTGCGTGGCATCTCACCAAACTTGCAGGCGTTTCGATGGTCTCTCGTGGAAGCGGTTCGGTGATCAACATCGCTTCGATTCTCGGCATCGTCGGCGCCACACCGGCAAAGGATTCTGGGTACAGCGCGAGTAAGGGTGGGCTCGTCAATCTCACTCGAGAAACGGGTTTGCAGTGGGCGCGCAAGGGTGTCCGCGTCAATGCGATCTGTCCCGGTTGGTTTGCGACCGAAATGATCGATGACCTCACTTCGACCGACCGCGGCACATCGTTCATCACGACCAACACGCCAATGGCTCGCATCGGAAACGTCAATGAAATCGACGGCGCCGTCCTCTTGCTCGCAAGCGACGCGGGTTCGTTTATGACGGGCGCTGTGGTGACAGTCGACGGCGGATGGACAGCGCGATGAGCCTCTCAACCTTTGTCATTTCGATCACACCTTTCGATGACCGCGGCCGCCTCGATGAGTTCGCATTCCGTGCACACCTCGACCGAATGGCCGATGCCGGTATCGGCGTCTATCTCGGTGGCGGCGGAAGCGGCGAAGGATTCACCCTTTCGCCCGAAGAAGCACGCCGGGTCCTCGAAATCGGCGTCGAGCACATCGCTGGTCGCGTTCCTGTTCGAGCCATGGGCGTTGAACCGCGCACGGCAGCCGACATGATCGCCTACCTGCGCGTCGCCGCCGACGCGGGAGTCGACGCGGCACAGGTGTATTCGCTCGATCCCGGCCACGGCCACCGCCCGTCGCCGGCCGAAGTGGAGAACTATCTCGATCAAGTGCTGTCCTCCACCGAGTTGCCCTGCGTGGTGTCCTCCCATCTTTCGGTCGGCTATCGATTGTCGCCATCGATGTTGCGTCGAATGGCGCAGACGTATCCGCAGCTCATTGGCGTGAACTGCAGCCACCCCGACCTTGGCCCGCTTCTCGCATTACGCGACAGCGTTGGTGACCTTCTCGAACTTCATGTCGGTGGACCGGCTCAAGCACTCAGCGCGATCGCGCTCGGAGCAAACGGATTTCTTTCCTCAGAAGGAAACCTCGCACCAAAGACCTGCGTTGGGCTTCTCGAGGCTGCGAGCAACGAAGACTTTGCAACCTGCGCCACTGCCTTTGCCGCTATCGCTCGTCTCTCGACATTGCTGTATCGCGTCGGCGGCATCCGCGCGACAAAAGGGGTCATGCGCGCGCTTGGGCTTCCCGCCGGTTTCGTTCGCGAGCCACAACTCGATGCTGACGCAACCACGGTCTCCAACGTGGTCGCGTTCCTCGAAAC
>JALQSZ010000142.1 GCA_023264135.1 Acidimicrobiales bacterium | reverse complement strand
GACGACTACTGCGCGCAAGACCGCAGCGGTGAGGTGACGCGTGCGACTGGCGACGCTTGTTGCCGAATTGAATGATGTCTCCGCCGAGCTCGTTGACCTCGAGTCGTCGTCAAGCGATGTCGAGATCAGTGATGTGCAGTTTGACTCACGACTCGTTATGCCCGGTTCACTTTTCTGTTGCGTGCGCGGAACTGCCGATGATGGCCACCGTCATGCCGACGAAGCAGTTGAAGGCGGAGCGGTAGCGCTTCTCGTTGACCATCGTGTCGACACGAAGGTGCCTCAGATCGTTGTCACAGACGTTCGCACTGCGATGGCGTCAGCGGCCGCGTCGTGCTTTGGTCATCCCGCTGATTCACTCGACGTGGTTGGCGTTACCGGTACAAACGGAAAGACCACCACCACGTGGATGCTCCGCAATATTTTTGAAACGGCTGGCCGCAAGAGCGAAGTTCTGGGCACGTTGTCCGGAGCTCGCACGACTCCTGAATCGCCAGATCTTCAGCGTCGACTGGCGGAATGGCGTGACGAAGGTGTCGAGGTCGTTGCGATGGAAGTTTCATCACACGCGATTGACCAACACCGAGTCGACGCAATGAAGTTTCGTGTTGCGATGTTCACGAATCTGAGCCGCGATCACTTGGATTATCACGGTTCGATGGAGGAGTACTTCGAGACGAAGGCGCGACTGTTTGATCCAGGGCGATGCGATTCGGCGGTGGTGAACCTCGATAGCCCTCATGGTCGCCTGTTGGCTGACGCAGCGACGGTCGCTACTGATGGTTACTCGCTCGCGGAAGCGGAGAATCTTGAACTTTCCGTCGACGGTTCCTCGTTCGATTGGAACGGACATCGAATCACTCTGACGCTCGGTGGTCTCTTCAACGTCAGCAATGCACTTGGTGCGGCCCACGTCGCTCGAGCATTGGGTGTCGACGACGAAACGATTGCTGAAGGGTTGTCAGTGCCTCTTGTTGTCGAGGGTCGATTCGAACGAGTCGACGCTGGTCAGCCATTTGCGGTGATCGTCGATTACGCCCACACGCCAGACGGCCTTGAACAGTTACTTCGCGCCGCAGGCGAACTTGTGGATGGAAAGGTCATCGTGGTTTTCGGTTGCGGTGGCGATCGTGATCAGTCCAAACGCTCAATGATGGGAGAAACCGCCACTTCGCATGCGGACTCGGTCATCATTACGGCAGACAATTCACGATCTGAATCAACCGATCAGATCATCACTTCAATTTTGGAAGGTGTGCAGCGGGTGCCGGGTCCTCGAGCTATGTCAGTCGTCGTTGAACCCGATCGCCGCGCGGCGATTTCGCTCGCCCTTCGAAGTGCATCTGCGGCCGACATCGTTCTCATCGCCGGTAAAGGCCATGAAACCGTTCAGATCATCGGAGAGACGACGACTCCCTTCGATGATCGAATCGTTGCTGTTGAAGAGTGGAACAAGTTGGAGGCCAAAGGATGATTCGCCTCCTCGTCGCTGCTGCAATCGCGCTTGCGCTTTCGCTCTTTGGCACTCGCATCCTGATTTCTTGGCTGGAACGCCGTCGCATCGGCCAACAAATCCGTGAGGATGGACCGCAGGGCCACATCACGAAAGCGGGGACACCAACGATGGGTGGCCTCGCGTTTGTTGCAGCTGCGGCAATCGGTTGGTTCGTGAGTGACATCAACGGTGCCGTTTTCACACGGCGAGGTTTGCTGTGCATGGCAGCAATCATCGGCGCAGGTCTCGTCGGATTCCTCGACGACTGGATCGGCATCACCCGCCAACGGAACCTCGGACTCAACAAACGCGCGAAGACCATCGGGCTGCTCCTTGTTGCGGTCGCGTTTGCGGTGTCGATGCTTGCGTTCACCAACGTCACGACTTCGTTGTCGTTCACACGCTTCGACTTCCCAGGATGGAACGTGGGTCGCGTCGGATGGGTCATCCTCGCTGTCATCATCTTTTACGCGACCACGAATGCGGTGAACCTCACCGACGGACTCGACGGCCTCGCCGCCGGAGCATCAATTTTCGGTTTCGCGGCGTACACGGTGATCGCGTTTTGGGGATTCCGTCATAACTCGATCTACGGCGACGAAAGTTTCCTCGATACCGCGGTTGTCTCTGCATCGATGATGGCCGCCGTCGCAGGGTTCCTATGGTGGAACGCGGCACCAGCCCGCATCTTCATGGGCGATACCGGAGCGCTGGCGATTGGCGCTGGCCTCGCTGCGCTTTCGCTCAGTACCAACACCATCCTCCTTCTGCCCATCGTCGGTGGCCTCTTCGTGATGGAGACCGTCTCGGTGATGCTGCAAGTCGGCAGCTATCGAGCGTTCGGCCGACGCATTTTCCGGATGGCGCCGCTGCATCATCACTTTGAACTCGGTGGTTGGCCCGAAACCACGGTGATCATTCGACTCTGGATTGTGGCCGGTCTCTTTACGGCAGTCGCGCTTGGTCTGTATTACGCCGACTTCGTTCGATTGCCTGGAGTGATCGACTGATGGAGACGCCGACGCGCGGCCCATTGCAGTCGGCGCTCGTCGTTGGGTTCGGGATCACCGGCCGTGCGGTCGCGAAGGCATTCCTTTCTCGAGGGATCGCCGTCGTGGCAGCGGACGAGCATCCCACCGACGCGATTCGCGCTGAGGCAGCATCAATGGGAGTGGAACTCGTCGAATCACCTTCGCCGCAGGATCTGACGCGCCTTGTCTCAGGGTGCGATCTTGTCGTTCCCAGTCCCGGCTTACCCGAAACGCACGTCATCTTTGAGCTCGCGAACGACGCGGGTAGCACGATTGAATCCGAATTCGACCTCGCTGATCGTTGGGATTCGCGTCCAATCGTCGCTATCACCGGCACCGATGGGAAGACAACCGTCACCACGCTTGTCACCGCAATGCTTGTTGCGTCCGGTAAGCGGGCCATCGCGTGCGGCAACACCGAAACCCCTCTGGTCGAAGCCATCGCCGATCCTTCCGTCGACGTGTTTGTGGTTGAGGCATCGTCGTTCCGTTTGGCTACGACTCGATGGTTTCAGCCTTCGGTCGCGGTGTGGCTCAACTTCGCACCCGATCACCTTGATTCGCATGCATCGCTTGCGTCATATGAAGCGGCGAAAGCTTCGATCTGGGCTCATGTTGACCCTGTCGAAGGTGTTGCCATTGCATCGGCAACTGATCCCGTCGTTCTCGCTAATCGCAATCCGGAACTTTCGACGATCACCTTTGGTGGTGCAGGTACCGACGCCGATGCAACGGTCATCGACGGTTGGCTGTGTCTTCCCGACGGAACGCAACTCGTATCGATCACGGAACTTCCGCGTTCATTCCCTCACGACATCACCAATGCTCTTGCGGCATCGGTTGCCGCGTTGGCCGCCGGCGCCACGGTGGAAGGGGTTCGACACACGTTGCGGTCGTTCCGCGGTCTCAGTCACCGCGTGCAACTCGTGGGCGAGATCAATGGCGTTCGCTGGTACGACGATTCCAAGGCCACTACTCCTCATGCAGTTGAGACTGCCCTCGGCGCGTTCGAGTCGGTGGTTCTCATCGCGGGAGGACGCAACAAAGGGCTCGATCTTTCTGCTCTTGGAGCGTTCGTTCCGCCGGTGAGGGCTGTGGTTGCAATCGGTGAAGCGGCCGAGGAAGTTCGTTCCGCATTCGACGGCCGCTGTGAAGTCGTTGCGATTGAGACATCACTCACTGACGCAGTCGCGGCTGCGGCAGCACTTGCTCATCCTGGCGACGTGGTCCTCCTTTCGCCGGGCTGCACGTCATTTGATTGGTTCACTTCCTATGGCCAGCGCGGCGACGAGTTTGCTGCTGCAGTTCGTGCACTTCCCGGATTCACAAGCGCGGTCGTGCAATGAGCGCCACTGTTTCGGAACATCGCTCACCGGTCGGACGCCTTTTGCGTTCTGCTCGAGAACCGCAGCCTCGCACCACAGATTTTAAGATCCTGTGGTTCCTGATCATTGCGCTCAATCTTTTTGGGCTCTTGATGATTCTTTCGGCGTCGTCGGTGACCGCGCTCTATCAATACGGAACTTCGTGGTACCAGTTCCGATTGCAGGCGATTTGGTTTGTGCTGGGTTGTTTCGCGATGTTCGTCACGAGCCGCTACTCCTATGAGTTGCTGTCGAAGTGGATGAAGTTGATCCTTTTCGTTTCGGCCGGACTCATGGTCGCGGTTTTGATCCCCGGCGTTGGTGTTTCGGTGAATGGATCCGCGCGCTGGCTCGGTTGGGGTCCGCTGCGCATGCAGCCTTCAGAGATGGCGAAGCTCGCTGTCATCCTTTATGCCGCCGACACGCTCACTCGTCGTGTCGGTCAGATCGGTGACTGGAAAGCAGTGCTTCGACCAGTTGCACTGGTCTTTGGTGGATTCGCAGTACTGCTCATGCTGCAGCCAAACCTCGGAACAACGATCATCCTCGCTTCGATTGTTCTCGTCATGTTGTTTGTCGCCGGCGTGCCGGGAAAGCCGCTCGCGATACTCACGAGTGGCCTTGTCGCTGGCGCAACTCTTTTTGCCTTTGCCGAGCCCTACCGATTCCGTCGGCTTATGGCGTTTAGTGATCCATGGGCCGACCCGTTGAACACTGGTTTCCAAACCATTCAGAGTCAGGTCAGTTTCGCCAACGGCGGCATTTTGGGAACTGGACTTGGTCAAGGCCGTGCCAAGTGGGGCTTCCTTC
>JALQSZ010000141.1 GCA_023264135.1 Acidimicrobiales bacterium | reverse complement strand
AAGGCCTGCGCTACACCCTGTTCCGTCCGTTCAACTGGATCGGCCCGGGTCTGGACAGCATTCACACCCCGAAGGAAGGCTCTTCGCGCGTGGTCTCGCAGTTCCTCGGCCACATCGTGCGCGGCGAACCGATCAGCCTGGTCGATGGCGGCACCCAGAAGCGTGCCTTCACGTACATTGACGATGGTATCGACGCCCTGGTGCGCATCATCGCCAACAAGGACGACATCGCCAACGGCAAGATCTACAACATCGGCAACCCGGTCAACAACTACTCGGTGCGCGAACTCGCCATCGCCAGTCTCGAACGGTTCACTGAATCGGGTCGCGCTCGACTGCGCGACGAACGGGGACAAACCACTGCCGAGTACGCGCTCGTGCTTCTTGGTGCGGCCGGCATCGCGTTGTTGTTGCTCGGTTGGGCGACTCAATCGGGAGCAGTCGGGACCTTGTTCGACGCAGTCCTCGGTGGCGTGATCGGCAAGGTCAAGTGACGCGGACGAGGCGGGGGGACCACGGACAATCGACCGTTGAGTTTGCGATGGTCCTCCCCCTCGTCGTCCTTGTCGTGCTGCTCATTGTGCAAGCGGGCTTTGTGGTTCGCGATCAACTCTTGGTTTCGCACGCGGCCCGCGAAGCGGCACGAGCGGCGTCTGTCACCGATGCAGACAGAGTTGGCGCTGCGGTCACTGCTGCTCGTCAGTCCGGCGATTTAGCCGCTGATCGTCTGCAAGGAACAGTCTCGATGATCGATGGCAATGAATCGGTTCGCGTTGTGATCTCGTATCGAAGCGTGACCGATATTGCGTTTGTCGGATTACTCGTTCCTGACATTGATCTCGATGCCACGGTTGTGATGCGAGTGGAATCAGACGCCAAGCATCGCCCGTAGTAGATCGATTGCCGCTTGTTTGTCGAGCGGTTCATTCCCGTTCCCACACTTCGGTGACTGGATGCACGACGGGCAACCGGCATCGCATTCGCAGGACTCGATGACATCGAGCGTGGCGTGAAGATGGCGGTCGGCAGCAGCAAATCCGAGTTCCGCCAGACCAGCACCGCCTGGATAGGCGTCGTGAATGACGATGGTCGCGGCACCGGTTTCGGCGAGATAGGGAGTGGACACGCCTCCGACATCCCACCGATCGCAAATAGCGAAGAGGGGGAGAATGCCAATGCCGGCGTGTTCGGCCGCGTGCAGTGCACCGGGAAGTTCGGCGTGGCCAACTCCAGCGGCACTCGCGATGTGATCTTCGATGATGTACCAAAACGCGCGAGTCACCAGACGCGACGAGGGCAGATCGAGTTCGTGCATACCCAATTGCTCACGAGTAAACGTGTCGAACCTTCGGTAGCCGATCACGGTGGTCTCGACTTCGACGGTGCCGATGCACACCGTGACATTGCCGATGTCGCGCTCTTCATCGGTTTCTAAAATTCGAATATCGGTGACGGCGCGCGGTTGGGTGTATTCGCCACCATCATGAGGTTCGACGATTGCCACGTGATCTTCGATGTCGAGTTCGGCGACTCGCCATGCAGTTCCCTGATGCAAATAGATCGAACCGGGGTGGACCAACCGGAAGGCGCGCGCACCATCGACGGTTCCGATTAACGAACCATCGGCGGTGGCAATACGGAACTCGTTGGCGTTTGCGCTTCGTAAACCGATTCCGTTCGCGGGGCGACCTCGACCGCTCCACACCGCGCCGAGACCGGCGCGAGCCGTAGGCATTCGAATCTTCAGAAGGTCGTCTTGAACGAGATCGCGAATCGCGTCGTCGAGGACATCAGGCCACCAGGTTTCGTCGGCATCGGTAAGCGGAAGCTCGAAGGCCGCGCACGCAAGGTGGGGATAGAGAACGTAGGGATTGTTGGTGTTGACCACCGCAGGTTCGGGAGATCGTTGAAACAGTTCGGTGGGGTTATGCACGAACCATTGATCGAGCTGATCGTCTCCGGCGACGAGGACTGCCAGCGATTGTTGCGATTCACGACCGGCGCGCCCTGCTTGTTGCCACATCGAGGCGATCGTGCCGGGAAAACCATTGAGGATGCACGCATCAAGACCGCCGACATCGATACCGAGTTCAAGTGCCGTCGTGGCAACAACGCCACGAAGGGTTCCGTCGAAAAGTTCTTTCTCAATTTCTCGCCGCTCCGAGGTGAGATATCCACCGCGATACGGCCGAACTGTGGGAGCGAGTCGTTTCGTCAGCCGTCGCTGCACATCGGCTGTCACGAGCTCCGTGCCTTTTCGACTGCGGCAGAACGCAATCGTGCGGTGGTCGTCTTTGATCAGCGCGCTCATCAGTTCGGCAGTGTCTCGTGATGACGACACCGACTTTGGTTCCTCTTCGGAACCGTCATTGATTCCGTCGGGATCCCAAAGCACGAACAAGCGCTCTCCACGAGGAGAACCGTCGTCGACGACAGCCTCGACAGGAAGCCCGCTCAACGTTGATGCAAGAACTGACGGATCACCGATGGTCGCGGAGGTGAAAATGAAGACCGGATCGGAGCCGTAATGCGCGCAAATGCGTCGCAATCGTCGAAGTACCTGCGCAACGTTGCTGCCAAACATTCCGCGCAACATGTGCAACTCGTCGATGACGACGTAGCGAAGCCGCTTGAAGTACGTACCCCAGTTGGCATGCACCGGGAGCATGCTCATGTGCAGCATTTCCGGGTTGGTGAGCAGCACATTCGCGTTCGATCGAGTCCACTTCCGTTCTTCAGGAGAGGAATCGCCGTCGTGCGTCGCAGCGACGAGGCCGGGGACGTTGAGCGCGGTCAGCGACCGAAGTTGATCCTGCGCAAGTGCTTTGGTGGGAAAGAGCAACAGCGCGGTTGCAGGTAACCGATCGGTAGCGATGGCCTCGGCAATCGGAAGTTGAAAGCACAGCGACTTGCCCGATGCTGTGCCGGTCGCGATCGCGACCGATCGACCAGCGCGTACATGGTTGATCGCTTCGGCCTGGTGTGACCACAACCCTTGGTCGGGAACAAGAGAGGCGACGACCTCTGGGAGTGGAGTGACCAGTGTGGCGAATCGGGCCGGACGTTCTGGTGAACGTTCGACATGCACGACGCGAGGATCAGTTCCGAGCGCGGCAACAAAGGCATCGAGTGTGGGGGAAGTGCGCCGAGCCATTGCGTTGATCGTATGACGGTGATCTGACACTGCCACGCTGGTTCTTCGGTACTTCAAACCGTGGCCAAAGGCTCGGACCGGTAACCTTTGCGTGGCCGACGCACAGGCGTCGTTCGCTCACCGAAATGAGTTCTCGGGTGCTGTTCGATCTCGTAGTGAACGAAACTGTCGAAGGCGTCGTGGTGATTTCTGTCATCGGCGAACTCGACATGTCGTCAGCGCCGCGACTTCGTGAAGAACTCATTCGGTCGTCTGCTGCCGCGGCAAAACCGTTGGTTGTGCTCGATCTCGCTGGGGTCGACTTGCTTGATCCCACCGGACTCGGCGTGATTTTTGATGGAGTCAAGCGCACCCGTACCCGAGGCGGAGACTTGGCGCTGGCGCGTGCTGAGCCCCAGGTGCTTCGAGACTTTGAACTGACACGGGTGAGTGAAATCCTGCCGGTCTTCACGTCGGTAGACGACGCCGTCGCGTCGCTAGTTCACCAATGAATCGCTCGGGTTTTGGTTCGTCGCGGCTCACTCGACCGGTTGCGAGATTTCTTGCCCTTGAATCGGCGAGCGGCCTCCTGCTGCTCGCCGCAACGGTTGTTGCGCTTGTGTGGGCGAATTCGCCGTGGAAAGACGCCTACACCTCCTTTCTCGATCACCACGCGTCGATCGTGTTCGGACCAATCGATGTGCATCTCGATGTTCTGGAGTTTGTGAACGATGCGTTGATGGCGGTGTTCTTCTTCGTCGTCGGACTCGAAATAAAACGCGAACTGGTCAAAGGAGAGCTGCGGGATCGACGCACCGCTGCACTTCCCGTGATCGCCGCCATCGGTGGAATGGTGGTTCCTGCGCTGATCTACGTTGCGATCAACGCGGGTTCGTCAACTTCGCATGGCTGGGGAATCCCGATGGCCACCGACATCGCGTTCGCTGTCGGCGTTGTTGCTCTTTTAGGAAATCGCGTCCCTGTCGCACTGAAACTGTTTCTTCTGTCGCTTGCTGTCGTCGATGACCTCGGAGCAATCGCCGTCATTGCGATCTTCTACACGTCGTCGATCGCTTTTGGCTGGCTTCTCGGCGCGGTCGGAGTGTTCCTCGTCATCTTCGGACTGCGACTGTTGCGCGTTCCGTCAATGATTCCCTATCTGCTCTTGGGTGTTGTCGCCTGGTATTGCATGTTCAAATCAGGAGTCCACGCGACGGTTGCTGGTGTCGCTCTTGGTTTTCTCATTCCTCTTGCTCCGATGCGGGGACAGGAGGGACGAACGTCGATGGCCGAACGGCTGGAGTCAGCACTTCATCCGTGGAGCGCCTACGTGATCATTCCGATCTTTGCGTTGTGCAATGCCGGCGTTCTCTTGACCGTTGATGCCCTGCGGGATGCTGCGAGTTCAACAGTGACGTGGGGAGTTGCGCTCGGACTCGTTGTTGGAAAGACCATTGGCGTAGCTGCAACCTCGTTGATCGCTATCAAGGTTGGAGTTGTGAATCGGCCGCGAGGAGTCAGCAACCTTCACATGGTCGGCATCGCCATGGCTGCAGGAATCGGGTTCACTGTCGCACTGTTCGTGACCAATTTGGCCT
>JALQSZ010000140.1 GCA_023264135.1 Acidimicrobiales bacterium | reverse complement strand
GACCGCGTACGAGTTCCATGACAATCGCGTCGCAACCGTCGAGGTCGACAGTGTCATAAATCGCAACAATTGAGGGGTCTACGAGCCTCGCGGCAGCAATTGCTTCGATGTGAAACCGCTGGCGGACGACAGGGTCATTGGCGAATTGTGGATGAAGAATTTTGACAGCGACCGCGCGACCGAGGACAAGGTCATCGGCTTCCCACACTTCGGCCATGCCGCCGATGGCAAGTTGCTGACGCAATTGGTACCGCTGCGCGAGGATTCGCCCCGTGAGCGCGCGACCGTTGTGGTTCGCGGGAGGAGTCCCAGAGTCGTCCGCGTTCACGCGGTGAGTGAATGGTGTTGGATCACGGACGCAAGTAGCACATGCCGATAACGCCAGGACCGCCGTGGGTTCCGATCACGGCGCCAATCTTTCCTAAACGGATCTGATCGCGTGGATACCGCTCAGAAATCATGTCGAGGAACGTGTCGATGTCGGGCGCCTCGCCGTGAAGGATCGAAAGTTTCTCGACGGTTCCCTCGGCGAAGAGTTGATCGCGCATCCATTCGAGCGCGCGCTTGCGAGTGCGCTGCTTGCCAGCTTCTTCTACGGCGCCATCACCGATGTGAATGAGTGGTTTCACCGACAACATCGAACCGAGAAGTGCCTTCGCGCTGCCGATGCGTCCGCCCTTCTTCAGATTCTCGAGAGTGTCGAGTGCTCCGTAGATTTCGGTGCGCGGAATCATTGATTCGACAAGTGCAACGACCTCGTCGGCGTTGGCACCAGCGTGGGCGGCGGCTGCTGCTTCAAGCACCATCGTTCCGAGCCCGCCGGTTAGGGAGCGACTGTCGATTACGCGCACGTCGATGTCGCCGGCGACTGCGGTGGCGGCGTTGCGCGCGGATTGCACGGTGGCGGAGAGTTCGCCGGAAAGGTTGATGCACACCACGGCGCTCGCACCAACAGCAGCGGCGCCTCGGAATGCTTGTTCGAACCTTCCAGGAGACGGTGCTGCCGTTTCGGGAAGGAGACCGGTGCTGGCCATCTTGGCGTAGAACGCTTCAACGCTGAGCTCTTCGCGGTCGATGAACTCTTCGTCGCCGAATCGAATGCTCAACGGAACAACGCCGATGCTGTTCGCAGTGGTTTCGGCGTCAGTTAAGTCGCACGAGCTATCGGTGACGATGTGGACGCCGGTCATGGTGCTCCCGTCGGATTGGTGACGGAAAGACGCTACTCATCCGCCCGAGGTTGGTGATGGTTCGTCGGTGGCAACCAACGCACGGGCACGTCGAGAGTGACGGAAGTGTCGGGCCCACCACACGAGAAGGAAGAGCCCGGCGAGGATGGAAACGAAAAGGCCGAGACCGGAAATCGCGGTGGATCGGACATCGATGCGGCTGGTGGCGACGGGAAGTCCACCGCCGCCGGTGGAAACCTCGACATCGAGCGGGAAGGCGCCTGACGCGCGAGTGGTCACTTCAATGTCCGTGCGTGTCGTATTCGACGGGGAAAGAACGATTTCGTAGGTCGTGCCGTCGGGAAATTCGAGCTTGGGGCTGCTGACCGTGATGCGTACGAGCGCAGTGACGGGGAGAGCATTGGTAATGACAAGCGGAATTTTCCCGCTACTCGATGTCAGCGTGACTTTCTGTGACGTCGGAAGGCTGATGGCCGAGGTCAGTGTGCGGCGTTGCTGGTCGGCATTGTCGATCACGGCGACTCGTGCGGCAGAACTCAATGTCGCTTCGGCGGACGCGAGCACGGTGCGCTCAATCGGAGTGATCAACTCGCCGCCTTCGGGAAGCATCGATCGAAGGCCGATCATGTTCCATTGCGCCTGTTCCAACAGCGCGGGGTAGGTGCCGAGATCAATGGGGTCGTTGCTGGTCCATTCTCGGACAACGGGTTTCTGCGCCGTCGTCGCAACCGCAGTTCGAGTGAACAACTCATCGAGGGTGACGGGTTGGAGGACCGGACTCCCCAACGAACCGCTTGCTGCACCGGCGGCAGATGCAGTGGAGAGTCCATTGAGGAACTCCTTCATTGCCGCTGGTTCTGTTGCCGCAGGAATCGTGACGGCAGCTCCTCGATTCGCACCAGGTTGTTCCTCGTGAAGCATCATCAATTCGGCAAGAGCATGGTGTGCCCCGAGAATCGGATCGGTCGTGAGCACGAACCGTGATGAAGCGTTGTCGTCGTTGGCCATTGCGGCAAACGAGGTGCCGTTTGCGCTTTCGATGACGAAACGTTGTGTGAGAACGGCGGATTCGTCGGTCACGGTCGATGATCGAATCTGGGAAGACTGCAACACCACCGAGCGCGTGCCAGTTCGAGCGAGTTGATCAAGCGCGATGCCATTGACTGATGGGTCAAGCACAAGCATTTTGCGATCCGGTGCAGCTTCAAATGTGGAAGCAAGCACGTTGTCGCCGGCGCTGTACTCCTGTGTGATGACGGACTCGCGACCAGCGGCCGCGAGCGAAGCAGCGTCAATTGCAACATAGGGACGACTGAGTGTTTGGCGAGTTTGAACGTCGGGGCGAGCGGAGGAATCACCACTCTCGGCAAGTGCTTGAACGAGGAATGGTGTTGCGGCCAGCGTGAGTGGTGTTGCCGAGGTTGAAGCAAGGATTCGGAACTGTTCGCTTGCTCGTTGAAGTTGGGTGTCGGAAAGTTGGGGGGACCCTTCGCGACTGACACCGAGCGGAGTGTCGATCACCGCGGTGGTTGCGAGAACGAGCGGTGTTGATGCGGTCGTTGCCGAAGGAAGACGAAGAAGATGGGTCACGATGCTGTCGAGCCGCGAACCGTTTGCCGCCGTTGCCTCGATCGAAACGGGATACACGCCGCTTTGGGTCAAGACCGTTCCGTTGTCGGGAGCGGGCCATTGGTCTTTGATGGGAAGCGAAAGTGTTGTTTGGTTCGAGTTGATCGAAACGCTGGGCGTTGAAAACAATGCGTTGCCGAGCTGTTCACCGGCGATGGTTCGGTCGAGGCGACTGCGTGTGGTGACCGGGCCGTAAATCACAAGCGAAAGCTTTGCGTTTGCCGGAAGTGAACCAGTTGACAACTCGGCGGTAAACGTTCCGTTCGGACCAACAAATGGGGTTTGACCGACCAACTTCAGTTGGTGCGTTGTTGGTTGGGTGGATTGCGCGTTGGCTTCCGATGGGCAGAGGACAAAGAGCAACGTGACGATGCCGAGAAGTGAAAGAACGCGCCGCATCATGGATTGGAACCGTCGGCAAACGTGTAGTTCAAGACGGCTAAACCGGTTGGTTCATCGGTGAATCCAAGGTGGCGATAGAGCGAGAGCGCGCGCTGATTGATCTCTTGGGTGTTGACCAAGACGGAGTCACATCCGCGACGTCGACACCAACCAAGTGCGTCACCAATGAGTGCAGTTCCGATTCCATTGCCATGAGCGTCGGGATGCACGGCGAGACGTTGTAAGTATCCAAGTCGACGAGCAACTCCAGCAACGTGGTAGCCAACCACGCGATCGTTCACTGTCGCGACACGGAACCGTGAGCGCGGTGTTGCGTGGCGGGCGTCGAGAAGTCCGTCGAGATCGAAACGCCAGAAGCCATCGAACGCGAGTCCGTCGAGGTTGAGAACAGCGTCGATGTCGCGAGTTCGACCGCGTCGGATCTGCACATTGGGCGCAGATGGACTGGGCAGATTGAACAAGTCGTGACGCAAAAGGTGCAGACGTTCGTGCACGTCGAATCCGCACTCAACGAAGACCGATTGTTCGGGAAAGGTCAGGGCCGGGGTAAGTACCGCTCGGTAGCCGGCCTCGGCGATTGCCCCGAGGGCACGATCAAGCGCTTCGGGGGATGGCGGCGCACCTGGCGTCGGACTCAACAGCGCCAGCGCAGGGTCGCCCCTCCAAGGACCGATCCGCATGTGGTCGGCAGCTCCGGTGATGGTGTCAGTGCGTCGCATGGCCTCATCGCGAGCCTAGGACCGATGGCCAGCGTGGGGAGATTGCCCCGGTAGCCTCCGGCCCGTGATTCCCGACCGCTTGCTTCCCGTTCTTGAGCGAACTGCCCCGCTGGCAGAACGCTTTACGGCCGCGGGGTACAAGCTCTATCTCGTGGGCGGGGTCGTCCGCGATCTCCTGCTTGGTCGGGATATGAGCGATGGTCGAGACATCGATCTCACCACCGACGCCTTGCCGGCCGAGACCAAACGGCTGGTGCAGGGTTGGGCCGATTCGGTGTGGTCGCAGGGTGAACGATTCGGGACTATCGGTTGCCAGACCGATGGCTGGACCTACGAAATCACCACCCACCGGGCCGAGGCCTACGACCCGGAATCGCGCAAGCCCGATGTCGTGTTCTCCGATGTCATTGATGCCGATCTGTCGCGACGCGATTTCACCGTGAACGCCATGGCACTTTCGTTGCCCGATCCGGTGTTGATTGATCCCTTTGGTGGGGCCGCTGACCTTGCCGATGGCCGTTTGCGCACACCGCTTTCACCGCAGGAATCGTTCTCTGATGATCCGCTGCGCATGTTGCGCGCGGCGCGGTTCCTTGCCGGGTACGGACTCACACCCGACGACGAACTTCGTTCCGCGGCAACCTCGATGTGCGAACGACTTTCAATCGTCTCCGCTGAACGCATCCGCGATGAGTTCGACAAATTGATGGTGGTCGAAGATCCGACACCCGGTCTGTGGTTTCTCGCCGATACCGGATTGATGGATCAGTTCCTTCCAGAGTTTTCGCGAATGCGTTT
>JALQSZ010000013.1 GCA_023264135.1 Acidimicrobiales bacterium | reverse complement strand
TTCGCCGACCCGAAGAAGTTCGAAACGAAGTTCCGCCGGGTGAAGCGCGTTTGTACGAAATCATTTGGCAGCGAACTGTCGCCTCGCAGATGATCGATGCCATCGGCGAAACTGTCACCGTGCGACTGGGTGCTCTCACCGCGAGTAATCGCGATGCCGAGTTCTCCGCGGCTGGAACCGTCATTACTGAGCGCGGTTGGATGCAGGTCGAAGAGTGGCGAACCGACGACACCGATACCGAAAGCGATGACGACACCGAACGACGACTTCCGCAACTGAAGGTCGGCGATGGCCTCGATGCAACGGAGATCACGCCGGAAGGTCACGCCACGAAACCGCCGGCGCGTTTCACCGAAGCATCGCTTGTCGGAAAAATGGAAGAACTCGGTGTTGGTCGCCCGTCGACGTACGCGTCGATCATGGAAACCATCCAGGGTCGTGGCTATGTGTGGAAGAAGGGTTCTGCTCTCGTTCCGAGTTGGAACGCATTCGCGGTCACCACTCTGCTCGAACAGCATTTCGCCGAACTTGTCGATTACGACTTCACCGCAAACCTTGAAGAAATTCTTGATCGCATTTCCAATGGCGATGCCAACAGTGTCGAAACACTCGCAGAGTTTTATTTCGGCCCAATGGTCGACGGTGAGCGTAAGGATGGCCTCCGCGATCTGGTGACCGAGCGTCTTCCTGAAATCGACGCCGCGGCAATCAACACGTTCCTTCTGGGCGACGATCCCAATGGCATGCCAGTCATCGCCAAGCCCGGTCGATATGGGCCCTATGTGCAGCGCGGTGATGACACGGCGTCAGTGCCGGAGAATCTTGCGCCTGCCGATCTCACCGTTGCGGTTGCCCTTGAACTTCTTGCGCTGCCGAAGGGCGGCAAGCCCATCGGTGAAGATCCCGAAACTGGTCTCACCGTGTTTGTCATGAACGGCAAGTTCGGTCCGTATGTGCAGTTGGGCGAAACAGACGACGACAACAACGAAAAGCCTCGAACCTCGTCGTTGTTTAAGGACATGGATCCCTACACCGTGACCTTGGAGCGCGCGCTGCAGTTGTTGTCGCTTCCTCGTGATCTCGGATCGCATCCCGAGTCGGGCGCGGTCTTCATTGCTCGCAACGGTCCGCATGGTCCGTACCTGACCAAAGAAGATGGTGGGGCAGAGAAGCCCGAAACTCGTCAGCTCGACAACGAAGAGCAACTCCTGACGGTGAACCTCGAGGACGCGATTCGGCTGTTTGCCGAACCGAGAAAGTTCGGGAAGCGCGCGCCGAAGCCGCCGCTGGCGGATCTCGGCATCGACCCGGCCTCTGGTCGACCAATGCTCATCAAGGACGGCAAGTTCGGCCCGTATGTCACCGATGGCGAAACCAACGCGTCGCTCAAGGTGGGCGATGTGCCTGAAACGCTCAGTCCCGAACGTGGTGCGGAATTGCTGCAGGCCCGTCGTGACTACATCGCCGAAAATGGTGGTCCCGTTGCCAAGAAGGCGGTCAAGAAGGCCACCAAGAAGAAGGCCACGGCCAAGAAATCGGCCAAAGCCAGAGCCAAAAAGCCCGATCTCATGACCTCTCGCACCGTCGGCGCCGGCCAGTCCAAGGCGGCGAAGAAGGCGGCCAAGCGGCCAACCGTCGTGAAATCGGACTCGCAGATCCTCGACACCGAGCACTGAGACACCACTCGGCGGTGCTCAGGGCCATAGGGGACCTCTCCTAGGCTCAGGAGATGGCTGTGCCTCGCCCCGAACCGCGGGACGACGCCGATCCCCCCGAGGATGCAACGCCCGTCGAGGCCTCTGGCCCCGACGCTGACGCGACCATCCCGGGCTGGACCCGAGCGTCGTTGTTTGGCGAGGACACCGAAACCCTTTTCACCAAGGACCCGTCCGATCGCCCGGGCTTTCACGTTCGACTGTTCGGCAGCCACGAGTTCTTCCGCTTGTGGCTCGTGCAGGTCGTCTCCGCAACGGGCGACTGGCTCGGCTTCTCGGCGATCATCCTTCTTGCGGCAACGATCGGTGGTGGAGCTGGCGCTGGTGCGATCTCACTTGTGATGGCCGCCCGCATTGTTCCGGGATTCTTCTTCGGTCCCCTTGCCGGCGTGCTCGTTGATCGTTGGGACCGCAAGAAGGTCATGGTCACTTGCGATATTGGCCGAGCGGTCGTGATGGTCCTGTTGCCATTCGTGAGCGACGTCATTGGTCTTGTTCTCGCGTCACTTGTGCTTGAAGTGCTCACACTTCTGTGGGGTCCGGCGAAAGATTCAGAAGTTCCGAACCTTGTTCCGCACGAACATCTCACAACTGCGAATTCGCTTTCGCTTGCAGCAGCGTATGGAACGTTCCCGTTTGCTTCGTTACTCTTTGCGCTTCTTGCCGGCCTGTCGGTCTGGATCGGTCATGTTCCAGGACTCGGTTGGCTTGAGAACAATCAAATGGCATTCGCGTTTTATGTCGATGCCATCACCTTTGTTTTCTCCGCATGGATGATCAGCCGCTTGCCGTTGCCGAAACGCGAACGTCGAGTGAAGTCGACTGCCGACGACGAACGCCGTGTCGACATCAAAGCCACGTTTGAGGAACTGCGCGAGGGCTGGAACGAAATCTGGAAGAACCACACTGTTCGCGCTGTGAATTTGGGACTCGCAACCGGCCTCATTGGCGGTGGCATGTTGATTCCTCTCGGCGCGGTGTTCTCAACCGAAGTGCTTGACGCCGGAGCTGCTGGTTACGGCTTGTTCACAACGGCACTCGGGTTTGGTGTTGCCATCGGCGTTGTTGGTGTTTCGGCATTCCAAAAACGATTGCCACAAACCACCACGTTCACCGCAGCGTTGTTTGCTGCAGGTATCGCACTCTTCTGTGCTGCATCGTCCTCTTCGTTGTGGGCCGCGGTGATCTTCGTCGGCATCATGGGTATTGCCGTCGGGCCGGTGTATGTCCTTGGCTTCGCGATGTTGCAACAAGAAGTTGCCGATGATCTGCGCGGTCGAGTTTTCAGTTCACTCAACACGCTCGTGCGCATGTGCGTCTTGATCGCGATGGTCGCGGGTCCATTGCTCGCCGCGATTCTTGGTCGCGTTGCGTCGACGTTGATTAACAATCGGGTTGATGTCGCGGGCAAGACCGTTGAGTTGCCTGGTGTTCGTTTGGCGTTGTGGCTGGCCGCGACGATCATCATCGCAGCGGGCTTTGCCGCTGGAGCGTCGTTGCGCGCTGGTCAACGCGTGAAACGTGCTGGCGAATCGGATCACCCGTCGCGACCGAATCCGCCCGATCCACAAACGCTGGATTTCACGCCGATTGATCTGCGGCCCGCCGGACCACTTCCGGAACCGCATCCTGACGATGTCGGACCCGAAGGTCCAACCTTTCTTCCTCCACCTCCGCTCGGAGATCAACCATGAGCCGCGGCAAATTCATCGCGTTCGAAGGGGGCGAAGCGTGCGGGAAGTCAACCCAATCAGCGCGATTGGCAGAAGCACTCGATGCAGTGCTCACTCGTGAACCGGGTGGAACCGCGATCGGCGCGCAACTCCGTGCCGTTCTGCTTGATCCAAAAACCGTTGATCTTTCCGATCGCGCTGAAGCGTTGTTGATGGCTGCTGATCGCGCTCAACACGTTGCCGAGGTAGTTGAACCCGCACTGGCAGCTGGTCGTCATGTCGTGACCGATCGGTTTGCCGGTTCGTCGATCGCCTATCAAGGACACGGTCGAGGTCTCCCGATCAACGAAATTCGTGATCTTTCGTTGTGGGCAACTGGTGGCGTGTGGCCGGATCTGATCATCCTCCTCGATGTTCCCGAAGCTGAAGCCGATCGCAGACTGGGAGCAGCCCGCGATCGTATGGAGGCCGAACCAGCGGCGTTTCATGCGGCGGTGATCGATGGTTTTCGTAAGCAAGCAGCAGCAGAACCTGATCGCTGGGTGGTCATTGATGGCACGCCGTCGATCGATGAGGTCTCAGCGGCAGTGTCCGCGGCGGTCGCTGAGCGGCTACAACTGCCCCTGTGACATCACGCACCGACTTCCCGCCGTTGTCAGCGGAACTCGCCGGAATCGAATTGTGGGCCAACGTCGTCGGTCAAGACGATGCCATTCGCGAACTCCGTGCGGCAGTCGATGCACCCGTGCACGCCTATTTGCTGGTCGGTCCGCGCGGGAGCGGCAAGCGCGAACTCGCGCGCGCGTTCGCCGCGGCGCTTGTGAGTCGCGATCGCACTGGTGACGATGCTGTTCGTCAGGCACGAATGGCGTTGACACAAAATCATTCAGACATCACCGAGTTCGAACGCGTTGGCGCGTCGATTTCCGCTGAACAAGCCGACACGATCATTGCAACTGCAGCTCGGTCATCGATCGAAAACGGACCGAAGGTGTTGATCCTCGACGAGTTTCATCTCGTGACAACGGCCGCACCCAAACTTCTCAAGACCATCGAAGAACCGCCCGATGGCACCGTGTTTGTTGTTCTTGCCGATGACGTTCCAAACGATCTCGTCACGATCGCGAGTCGTTGTGTTCGCATTGATCTTGCAACGATCACCGATGAACTCATTGTCGAGCGCCTGGTTGCAGAAGGTGTTGCACCCGAACGCGCCGCAGACGCCGCTGCTGCTGCCGTTGGGGATCTTGGTCGCGCGCGACTTCTTGCGACCGACGATCGACTCGCGTTGCGTCGTGCCGCGTGGAGAGCAGTTCCCGATCAACTTGATGGAACCGGTGCGCGCGCAATCGAAACTGCCGACAACTTGCTGGCGATGATCGACGACGCGATGGTCCCGCTCACCGAAGCGCAAGCGGCCGAAGCCGCGGAATTCGCGGAACTCGTCGCTGCCCGTGGCGAACGCGGTTCGGGTCGCAAACAGTTCGAAGATCGTCACAAGCGTGAAGTTCGTCGCTACCGAACCGACGAGATCCGAGCTGGGCTCACCGAATTGTCTCGTCGGTACCGCGACGACCTTGCGACGTCGGCTCGTCCCGCCGATATCGCCGCCGCGATCGACGCCATTGCCGAGTTGGCCGCGAATCTGGTGCGGAACCCCAACGAACGACTGCAGTTGGTGGCGTTGTTTTCGACACTCGGCCGTCCCCGCCGATAGTTCGACCCCCGACTCCGGCGCCGAGTGGGTCCGATCGGAGCCGGCGGCTAACCTCATCGCTTCCCGCCCGGGTAGCTCAGACGGCAGAGCAGCTCACTCGTAATGAGCAGGTCAGGAGTTCGATTCTCCTCTCGGGCTCTGATGGCTGATCAAGACGCGTTTGCCGAACAGGCAATGGAGTACATGCCGCAGCTGTATTCCACCGCGCTGCGAATGACGCATAACGCGTCCGACGCCGAGGATCTTGTTCAAGAGACCTATCTCAAGGCCTATCGAGGTTTCGCCGGATTCGAACAGGGCACCAATTTGCGGGCCTGGATGTTCCGCATCCTCACGAACACCTACATCAATTCGTATCGGTCAAAGAAGCGTCGACCGAACGAAACCGAACTCGATGATGTTGAGGACTTCTACCTCTACCGCCGAATGGGCGGACTCGAGGCGGCCACCGCGTCTCGCAGCGCCGAAGACGAACTCATGGACTACTTCACCGATGCCGATGTGCAAGCGGCGATCGATGCCCTTCCGGAGTCCTATCGCCTCGCTGTTTTGCTGAGCGATGTCGAGGGGTTGTCCTACAAAGAAATCGCTGAGGATCTCGATATTCCGATCGGAACCGTGATGAGTCGGCTCCATCGTGGAAGAAAAGCCCTCCAAAAGCAGTTACATGACTTTGCCCTTGAGCGGGGACTGACCGATGCCGTCCCTGAGGCCCCCTGAGACACGCCATGACCCACGACCACGACTCCCACTCCGCCGTGCCATTCGCCGGGACACCTGACTGCGAACGGGCATTGGCCGAGGTCTACACGTTCCTTGATCAGGAACTGAATGACGCCGAGCGGGCCGAGATCATGGCCCATCTCGAGGCCTGTAGTCCCTGTTTCGAGGCTTTCGATTTCGAAGCGGAACTCCGTATGGTCATCACCACCAAGACCCATTCGGTGGAGTTCCCCGATTCACTGCGCATTCGGATCGAGGAGAAGCTCACCTATCTCCGAATCCAAGGTTCGGCAGGTTCCGGATCCGACAATGGCGGAGACCCCGGCCGCGAGGCCTAGGATCGCACCCATGGAACTTCTGTTCGCAAAGGTCTGGGCGTTCTGGATTGCGCCGGCGCTGCTGCTGCCGACGATCCTGATTCTGCTGGTCATCATTGGCCTGTACCTGAAGAAGGTCGTCGCTCCCCGCTATCCCAAGCGCTGAGCACCATGGCCGGCGCGGTCGATTGGGGTGTGGCCGAAAAGGTCGCGACCCGCACCGCGAAGAAGGATCCCTTCGCTGCCAGTTATCACTATCAATCGCTGCAGCCCGACTTTGATCGGCTGACCGCTGTCGCGGAAGAACTGGTTGCTCAAGAAACTGGACTGCGTTCGCTTGCCGGGCCCGCTCGCGCGCGAGTGACAGATCGACCGGGATGGATTCGCGCCAACCTCGCGTCATTCCAACGACTGTTGGCACCGATGCTCGAGAAGTTTGGCGATCGCGTGTCGTCGAGTCGTGTTGCACCGATTACTGCGCGACTTGCCGGTGCCGAACTTGGTGTCGTGTTGGGGTGGATGTCTGCTCGCGTCTTGGGCCAGTACGACTTGCTGGTGATCGAAGAAGAGAATCCGCAAGACCAGGACATTGTGTATTACGTCGGACCAAATGTTCTTGCGTTGGAAAAGCAGTTCGCGTTTCCGCCTGAAGAGTTCCGCATGTGGTTGGCATTGCATGAGGTCACCCACCGCGCGCAATTCACCGGTGTTCCGTGGTTGCGTGAACATTTCCTTGGTCTTGTGCACGAAACGATGAACACGATCGACCCTGATCCGGCCCGAATGAGCGAAACGCTTTCGCGAGTCACTTCTGCGATTCGTTCCGGCCAGAAACCATTGGCCGATGGCGGACTCATGAATCTCATTGCCAGTCCCGAACAGCGAGCCGTGCTTGATCAGGTAAGCGGAATGATGAGCCTTCTCGAAGGTCACGGCGATATCACGATGGATCGAGCCGGACTTGAGCTTGTGCCCAGTGCCGATCGATTTGGAAAAGTGTTGCGTGAACGACGCGAGTCGGCGCGTGGTTTAGCACGAGTGTTTCAACAACTGATTGGTTTGCAGGCGAAGCTGGCGCAGTACGCGCAGGGCGAGGCATTCATTACTGCCGTCGAGCGTGCTGGTGGTCAATCGTTGTTGTCGCGAGCATGGGAAGGGCCCGAGAACCTCCCGAGCATTCTTGAAATTCGCGATCCGCAACTTTGGATCGATCGCATGGGCGCCGCGCTTCCGGTTGCCGGCTAGCCACGCTGGGTTGTTGTGAGTTCGCTTGCTGAACGACACGCCCCGTTCGTGGCGCGCTGCACGTTTCCTGTTGCAGGCACTCCGCTGGTGTGCGGAGTTTCGGGCGGAGCAGATTCCATGGCCTTGTTGGTGTTGGCCGTTGCCGCTGGCTGTGAGGTGACCGCCGTTCATGTTGACCATGGGTTGCGGCCGGGGTCAGAAAGCGAAGCAGAACACGTACGAGTTGTTGCCGAACGCCTGGGGGCGGCATTCCGGTCTGAAACCGTTGTGGTCGAACCCGGTCCCAACCTTGAAGCTCGTGCGCGGACTGCACGTCATGCCGTGCTCGGTTCCGATGCTGCGCTTGGACATACCGCCGATGATCGGGCCGAAACGCTGATCGTGAACCTGTTGCGTGGTGCAGGCCCCGACGGGTTGGCATCAATTCGTCCAGGTGTTCGCCACCCGATTCTTGTTCTCCGACGTTCCGAAACCGAACGAGTGTGTGAGCTAGAGGGGATTGAACCGTTCATTGATCCCAGCAATGTGGACCCGATGTTTGTTCGAAATCGGATTCGTCACGAAGCGCTGCCGTTACTGGCCGATATCGCCGGTCGCGATCTCGTGCCGATTCTCGATCGCCAGGCCGATGTTTTTTCGTCAGTTGCCGACTTCGTGAAGTCCGAAGCAGCGGAACTTGATCCAACCGATTCGCGCGCGCTCCGTGAGGCGCCGGAGGCAGTCGCGCACGTTGCATTGCGGGAGTGGCTGCGCGAGGGCACCACCGAACGCCATCCACCTGATGCCGCAACGATTGAGCGCGTGATGGCGGTGGTTCGCGGCGAGTCGATCGCGACCGATGTGGGTGGAAACCGACGCGTGGAACGCACGTCCGGAAAACTTCGCATCGTGACGACACCGAAGGCCTGAGGTCTGCACTACATTCGCCGCGTGACCCAAAGCGCGTCCGCAAGCGAACATCCGCATCCCGATGTCGATCCCCACCTTGGTCAGATCCTCGTCACACATGAAGCGATTCAGCAACGCATTGTTGAACTCGGCAAAGAGATCACGGCGGATTACTCCGGCCGTGCACCGTTGCTTATCGCTGTACTGAAAGGCGCGGTCATGTTCATGGCCGATATCGCCCGCGCGATCCACTTGCCGGTGGAACTCGACTTCATGGCGGTGTCGTCCTATGGCACCGCAACCAAGACCAGTGGTGTGGTGCGCATCGTCAAGGATCTCGACATCGACCTCACCGGACGCGATGTCATCATCGTCGAAGACATTGTCGATAGCGGTCTCACGCTCAACTACCTCCGTAAGAATCTCGCCGCCCGTAACCCGGCGAGTCTTGAAGTGTGTGCGCTCCTTCTGAAAGAGGGCATGCAGAAGGTGGAACCCGATCTTCGCTACGTAGGCTTCCGTCTCCCCGACGAGTTCGTTGTCGGTTACGGCCTCGATGTCGCGGAGCGTTACCGAAACCTCGATGATCTTCGGGTCTATGTAGGCCCCGGAAGCGGTCATTGAGTCGCTGCCAATTGGGGAATCAGTACGATTCCCCTTTACGTGAATGTGCTTGTCGCCTCGTTAGGAGACCGTGATGGAGCCAGTCGATCTTCCCCGAATCTCAGCTGCTGTGAAAGAGATCCTCATCGCCATTGGTGAAGATCCCGATCGTGACGGACTGCAAGACACACCGGACCGTGTGGCGCGCATGTATGCCGAGGTCTTCGCGGGACTCCGCGATGATCCCCGTAGCCATTTGCAGGTGATGTTCGAAGCCAATCACGACGAAATGGTGATGGTCCGTGACATCGCGCTCACCTCGATGTGTGAACACCATCTCGTTCCGTTCATGGGCAAGGCGCATGTCGCGTACATCCCCGGCACCGACGGTCGCGTGACCGGACTTTCAAAGATCGCTCGCTTGGTCGATGCGTACGCCAAGCGCCCGCAGGTGCAGGAACGCCTCACCGCGCAGATCGCCGATGAACTGGAATCAACACTGCAACCACGCGGTGTTCTTGTGGTGATCGAAGCTGAGCATCTGTGCATGTCAATGCGCGGTGTTCGCAAGCCAGGTTCGACCACGGTCACCTCGGCGGTACGTGGTCTGTTCCGTGAAAGCGCAGCGACGCGATTTGAAGCGATGCGATTCATCGCTCGCGATTAGTCGTGGCCGACGTTGTTCCTCGACTCGGAGTTGGTACTCCGAGAGCCGTGCCGTTGGTGATGGGAATCGTCAACGTCACTCCTGATTCGTTTAGTGACGGCGGAAAATTTCTTGGGCCGGCTTCGGCGATTGCGCATGGTCTTCAGTTAATTGAAGAAGGCGCCTCGGTGCTCGACATCGGGGGAGAGTCAACGCGGCCCGGTGCTGCGCCGGTTTCGATCGACACCGAACTTTCTCGTGTGCTGCCGGTCGTCGAAGGTTTGAGCGGACAGTGTCGGATCAGCATCGACACTCGTCATGCCGAAGTTGCTCGTGCGGCGGTTGCTGCGGGTGCAACGCTCATCAACGATGTGTCGGCCTCGCTTTGGCCGCTCGCGGCGGAGTTGGGTGTGGGTTGGATCGCGATGCATATGCAGGGCGAGCCGGGCACGATGCAGGTCGATCCTCACTACGACGACGTCGTCTCCGAGGTATGCGAGTTCCTTCGCGAGCGCGCAACGGCCGCTTCAGAGGCCGGTGTGAAAGAAATTTGGGTCGATCCTGGATTCGGATTTGGGAAGACCGATGCCCACAACATGGCCCTGCTCGCGCACCTCGATCGCATCGTGGAATTGGGCTGGCCGGTGCTTGTCGGAACCTCAAGAAAAGCAATGCTGGGAAGGCTCCTTGCCGCTTCTGATGGTGTCGATGAACCTGTGCCGGCTTCGGATCGTTTGGCCGGTTCGATCGCCACCGAGGTGTGGGCCATGCACGCTGGAGCGAGCATGATTCGCGCCCACGACGTCAGAAGCGCCGTCCAAGCGGCCAAAGTCGTGGCAGCATGAGCGCCGTGGCCAGTAAAGGGAAGTGGGCGCAGGGGATCCGACCCCGCAATTTTCACTGGGTGATCGCCGAGCGACTCGCCGTCTGTGAGCGACCCGGTGGCTATGGCGCGAACCATCGCAAAGTTCGCCGCCAAGAAGAAATCATCTGGGTTCGCGAACAGGGCTTCACCTGTGTCATCTCCATGATCACCGCTCCGCTGAACCTTCATAACTACGACGAGCTCGGCGTTGTGTGGCGTCACCGACCGGTGCCCGAAGATGACCTCGGCATTTTTGAAACGGCATTCTTTGCTGAACTGCGCATGCTTCTTGAACGTGGCGAGCGCATTCTCATTCACGCGGAAGAACTCAGCGACCGAGTGTGTGGCCTGATCGCTGGCTACTTGCTCTGGAACGGGCTGGTTGAAAGCCCGCCTCGCGTTGTTACCGTGATTGAGCAATTAACGCAGCGCCAACTCGGCCCTCTCGGCCGAGAGTTGGTAGCAATTTCACAGACGATTCCCCCGCCGTCTGCCTGAACCGGAGCACCCCCCATGGCCCCGACCGATCGAATCGAACTTCGTGGACTTGTCGTCACTGGCATTTGTGGCGCGCTTCCCGAAGAACGCGAACGAGCACAGCCGCTTGAAGTCGACCTCGATGTGGTCGCCGATCTTTCCGCTGCTGGTGCATCGGACAATCTCGACGACACGCTCGATTACGGCGCAATTACTGCTGCCGTTGAGAACGTGATCCTCACCGGAACACCGCAATTGCTTGAACATCTCGCGCGGAAACTTGCCGATGCGGTGCTCGCCGATCCGCGCGCGCTGTCGGTCACGGTGTCGGTGCGGAAATTGCGCCCGCCAGTGCCCCAGGCATTGGCCACCTCTGGCGTCACCATTACTCGGGGACGCTGAATGTCTCGTGCCTTCTTGAGCCTCGGCTCGAACATGGGTGATTCGTGGTCGCTTCTACGCGAAGCAGTGGCATCGCTTGATTCCGTAGTCGCGGTGTCGCCGGTGTACCGCACCGAACCTGTTGGCGGTCCCGATCAGGATCCGTTCCTGAACATCGTGATCGAACTCGATACCGATCTGAGCGCACGGGAACTTCTCGGGGTATGTCACCGATTGGAATCGGCAGCGAACCGAGTCCGCACGATTCGTTGGGGTCCGCGCACACTCGATGTCGACATCATCTGGATCGATGGCGTTGAACTCTCTGAACCTGATCTTGAAGTTCCCCATCCGCGCATGCGCTCGCGTCGATTCGTGATGGCGCCACTTGCTGATCTCGCTCCCGATGTCGCGGGCCCCGATTGGGCCGATCGCGCCGAGGGTCATGTCGATCGCGTCGGCCCGCTCGACGCAGAACCGGGATGAACTCGAACTACTCGGTCCGCGTTATCGGACCGGGTCGGGCTGGTGGCGCAATCGCGAGAGCGTTAGCCGCTGCTGGTTGGAACGTGGTTGCACCGATTCGTCGTGGTGAATCGTTGGCGCACGCGGCAGAAGGTGTTGACCTTTTGTTGATTGCAACACCCGATGGAGCGATTGCGGAAATCGCGAACGCAATAACGCCAGTTCCAACAACGGTGATTGCTCATCTCTCAGGCGCAGTTGGTCTCGACGTACTTGCTGCGCATCCGCTGCATGCCGCGATTCATCCGCTGACATCAATGCCAACGGCAGAAATTGGTGCCCAACGATTGTCTCGTGGCCCATGGTTCGCACTTGCTGCGAATGCTGATGAAGCAATGAACCGCGTTGCGGCAATTGTGAGCGCATTAGGTGGCCAGTCGTTTGTCGTGGATGACAACCACCGCGCGGCCTATCACGCAGCTGCTGCGATTGCCTCGAACCATGTCGTTGCGTTGCTTGCATCGGCGGAACGGGTGGCCGCAACTGCCGACGTACCGCTTGAGGCCTATCTCGAACTCGTGCGCGCCACGATCGACAACATCGAAGACTTGGGCGTTCGCGACGCGTTGACCGGCCCGGTTGCTCGGGGAGATTGGGCAACCGTCGCTCGCCATCGGGAGGCCGTCGACCCCTCAGAACTCGCGTTGTACGACGCATTGGTCGAAGCCGCTCAACGCGTGGTGGACTCGCGAGCTGTCAGTGCCGACGAGGCACAACAGACACCTTCTGAATTGGAACGCTGATGCTGGTTCTCTCCACGAAGTCTGAATTTCGCGAGCATCTCGACACCGTGCGCGCGCTCGGACGCACAGTTGGTCTTGTCCCAACCATGGGGGCATTGCACGAGGGCCATCTCTCGCTCTTACGTGCAGCGGCAGAAGAGTGCGATGTCGTTGCGCTCACGATCTTTGTGAATCCGTTGCAGTTCGGAGCGGGCGAAGATCTCAGCGCGTACCCCCGCCCGCTCGAGCGAGATCTTGAACTGGCGGAAGACGCCGGCGCCGATGTCGTCTTCACGCCCAACACCGACGAGATGTACCCAACACCAACGCTGAGCACCGTGCATGTCGATGAGCTCACCTCAGGAATGGAGGGCGCGAGCCGTCCGACACATTTCGATGGCGTCACCACCGTTGTGACAAAGTTGTTCAACATCGCGGGACCGTGTCGCGCGTACTTCGGCGAGAAGGACTTTCAACAACTGGCTGTTGTTCGTCGCATGGCGATCGATCTCGATCAGCCGGTGACGGTGATCGGATGCCCGATCGTTCGCGAAGTCGACGGACTGGCGATGTCGAGTCGAAATATCTATCTCTCTGGTCCTGAACGCGAAGCCGCGACGGTGTTGAACCGAGCGCTTCGGGCGGGAGCCGCGATGATCTCGGCCGGAGAGCGAGATCCGCAGGTGGTCGAAGCCCATATGGCGTCGATCATCGATGCCGAGCTGCTCGCCGAACTCGATTACGCCGTCGTGGTCGACCCAGAGTCCCTCGTGACGCCGTCGGAATTGGTGAGCGGCACCACCGTTCGTCTGCTCATGGTGGCCAAGGTCGGTACGCCTCGATTGCTCGACAACCTTGGTGTCGACGTACCGTAGAGACCCACACCCGCACGGTGACCGCACGCGGCGCCAAGCTGAAGGAGCAAACAGTGCAACGTCGAATGATGAAGTCGAAGATTCACCGCGCGCGAATCACCGACGCCAATCTTCATTACGTCGGTTCGATCACGCTCGACACCGAACTCATGGAACAAGCCGACATTCGTGAGTGGGAACAAGTGCAGGTTGTCGACATCGACAACGGCGCGCGGTTTGAGACCTACGCGATTCCGGGCGGACCAGGCACGGTGTGCCTAAACGGTGCCGCGGCCCGATTGGTGCAGCCGGGCGATCGCATCATCATCATCACCTACGCCGATTACGAAGACGCCGAACTCGATGCGTACACGCCCCGAGTTGTGCATGTCGACGGAACGAACAGAATCATCGATGAATTCGAGGCCGTCACAATCGCGGCCGAAGAATCTCCCGTTCGATTCCGGGCCTGAGGCCGTTCTTCGGTCAGACTGCTTCTCTGTGACCGCTGAACTCGATCTTCTCGTGGTGGGTTCCGGCGTGGCCGGACTCTCTGCTGCAGTGCGGGCAGCAGCCCAGCCTGGAGTTCGCGTCGGTGTACTCACCAAAGGTCCGCTCGAGCAGTCGACAACTCGATGGGCACAAGGCGGCGTTGCCGCGGTGCTCGGCGGCGATCCCGACTCCACCGATCTTCATCTGGCCGACACGCTCGCCGCCGGCGCAGGTCTCTGCGATGTCGATGCGGTTCGGGTGCTCGTTGAAGAAGGTCCCGTTCGTGTTCGTGATCTTGTTGCGTTAGGCGCACGCTTCGACCGAGACGCCGATGGCAAGTTTGAACTTGCACGTGAAGGCGGACATTCGCTTCCTCGAATCGTGCACGCCGGTGGTGTGGCAACCGGTGCGGAAATCGAACGAGCACTTGTTGCTGCGGTGCGTAGCGAAGCAACCGAAATTCACGAACATGCTTTTGCTCTCGACCTTGTTCTCGAAAACGGTCGTTGTGTTGGTGTTCGTGCTGCGCTCGCCAACGGATCTATCGAAACGGTGCGGGCCCGCAATGTCTTGCTCGCATCAGGTGGAGCAGGGCAAATCTTTTCTGTCACCACGAATCCGCTCGAAGCGACTGGCGATGGCATTGCAATGGCACTGCGCGCAGGAGCAGCGGTTGCCGACGTTGAGTTTGTGCAATTTCATCCCACTGCGCTTCATCATCCACGAATGCCTCGACCGCTTTTGTCCGAAGCTTTGCGCGGCCACGGCGCACTCATTCGCGACATCAACGGCGAACGTTTCG
>JALQSZ010000139.1 GCA_023264135.1 Acidimicrobiales bacterium | reverse complement strand
GCGGCGAGTCCGGGGACGATGATGGCGTTGGTCCAGGTGCCGTTGGTTTGGGTGGCGACGAATCCTTGGTACCCGTTGCTATCTGCGTAGATGCCTCCGATGGTGCAGTTGGCGGCGCTGGCACACGACACCGACGCAACCGATGCGACTCCCCCGGTGTTGAGGGCGATGAGCCCGGGCACAGGTTCTGCGTCGGACCACGTGCTCATACTTGAGGCCGATGCGGTGGTGACTGCGACTGCGACCGTCGCAACCATCACGACGAACGCTTTTGCGATCAAACCTCGCCGAACCTTGTTCTGCATGGTGTCTTCTGCTCAGAGCTTTGACGGAGACCGAAGTTTAACGCCGTGACGCTGGTCGCGATCAGACGATCGGTGTGATCGTTGCTTCGGCTTCGGAGCGTTCGAGTGCATCGAGGATGTGCATTGAGATGTCGGCAACCTTCACTTGATTATCTTCGACACCCTGTGCCTTCACGCCGTCGTCGATCATGATGTAACAGAACGGGCACGCAACCGCGATCTTGGTCGCACCAGTGCGCAGCAGTTCCTGCGAACGGTCGATGTTGATCTGCTTGCCGGTGCTTTCTTCCATCCACATACGACCGCCACCTGCACCACAGCACATTCCCTTGGTGCCGTTGCGGCTGGCTTCAACGATTTCAATGCCACCGAGTGAACCGATGACTTTGCGCGGGGCCATGTAGACGTCGTTATGACGACCGAGATAGCAGGAGTCGTGGTACACGACGCGCTCTTCGAGTTTCGCGTTCGACAGATCGAGCTTGCCGGTGTCGATGAGGAACTCGAGGAACTGGCTGTGATGCACCACTTCGTAGTTGCCACCCATTTGCGGGTATTCGTTGGCAAGCGTGTTGAAGCAATGCGGACACTGCGTGATGATCTTCTTCACGCCCATTCCGTTGAGCGTTTCGATGTTCTGCATCGCAAGCATCTGGAAGATGTATTCGTTGCCGGAACGACGGGCGGGATCACCCGTGCACATTTCCGATGGGCCAAGAATCGAGAAGGAAATACCCGAGCGCTGCAGAAGCTGCGCCATTGCTTGGGTGACCTTCTTGTTCTTGTCGTCGAACGAACCGGCGCAACCAACCCAGTAGAGGTACTCGGCTTCGAGCGGGCTCGAACCATCGAGGATTTCGATGCCTTCGAACTTCTCGGCCCAGTCGGCGCGATCGGCCTGGCTCATGCCCCATGGATTGCCAGTGTTTTCCATCGAGCGATATGCGTTGCCGAGTTCGGTCGGGAAGTTGGATTCCATGAGCGACAAGTAACGACGCATGTCGAGGATCTTGTCGAGAATTTCAATGTTGACCGGACAGTTTTCATCGCAGGCTTTGCACGAAGTGCACGCCCACACCTCTTCGGGCGTGATGCGCTCGAACAATGAGTCGGCAGTGACCGTGATTTCGGCAACAACACCAAGTGGCGGAGACACCTGCGGTGTACCGGTTGCGGCCATGACTTCGCCGGACTTCAAAACGATTTCGCGCGGATCAAGCGGCTTGCCAGTTGCGTGCGCGGGACACACTGATGTGCAACGACCACACATGGTGCAAGCGTCGAGATCAAGCAGTTGCTTCCAGGTGAAGTCTTCGATCGTGGATGCACCGAATGATTCGAGTTCGGTTTCCATGAGGTTCGGCATCGGCTTCATTGCACCCTTGGGGCGCTCGCGATCCTTGAGGTACATGTTCAACGGCGAGGTGAACATGTGACGAAGCATCGTGACCGGAAGGATCACAAGGAAAGCGAAGAACGAAAGGATGTGAAGGATCCACCACACCTGATGTCCACCAGCGAGGGTGGAGCTGTTCTTGATGAGGTTGGCGATCGGCCAACCAACGAACGACCACTTTTCAAATGACGGCATGCCGGTTTCGGCGATGCGCCAGGCTTCGGTTCCAAAACCGGTGACCGCAATGGCGAGGAAGATGCCGAGGATGACGGCGTGTTCTGGCTTGGTCTTGATGCGGATGCGATACGGACGCTGGATGTAGCGACGAACGATCGCCCACATCACACCGATGAACAGACACAGACCAGCGAGATCACCGATGAACGAGTACGCCATGTAGACGTTGCCGTTCAGGAACTTCCATGACTCGGGAATCTGGTGATTGATCTCGAGAATCGTCGTGACGGCAAGCAACACGACGAAGGAGAAGTAGATAAGCGAATGCATGATGCCGGCGGCCGGATCGCGCAACAGGGTCTGCATGTAGACACCAGCGCGGAAATCGCCGAGGCGGCGCTTCACGTTCTTCGGAGTGGTGCGACGATCGTCGGGCTTGCCGCGGGTCCAGTTCTTGACTCGCTGGCTGAACAGCACGGCTCCGTAAATGAGCAGGATCGGCGCCATGACATAGAACGCGATCTTGAGGGAGGCGGGAACGCCGCCGAAGACCTCGCGAGTGGTTGGTGACTCGTCGTGCTGCTGGAACACCGTCGCTGCGACACCCGAAAGTGCCGTCACGATCGCGAAGGCGATACCGATGACGAGAACGAGATGTGGGCCCTTGATCCGTTTACGTTCCATACGGTTGGCAAACCTACTCGCGCCCATGGGCGCGAAACCTCACCAGCGGGCGGGGAGAGGGGTTAGCGGAGGATCAGGATTCGTCGGTCATGCGTGCTGCGAGGTTGCGCAGCAACTGCACGGCAAATCCGGGTACCTCTTCAATGAGGCCGTTGAACTCGCGCTGGGCGATCACGAGGACCTCCATGGCGGTGTCGGCCGTGACCGTTGCGGTGCGAACGCCGCCGGTCAGAGGAGCAAGTTCGCCAACAACGGCACCAGGGCCAAGGTTGGCCACGGTTGCGCCATCGACAGAGACGGTTGCGGTACCGGTGACGATCACGAAGCATTCGTGGCCCGGCTCGCCCTCGCGAACCAGAACCTTTCCTGCATCAACAGAGATCTCTACCGCTGCTGCTGCCACTTGCTGGAGCTGGCGCTTGTCGCACTCTGCGAAGAGCGGGACCTGAGCCAGATGATCGAGCCATGCGTCGCGTGCCATGGGCCGAAGCATAGGGACAAACCCCTCGGCTCTGCTTGCAGATTCGGCCACTGATCCTTCATGACCACGAAACAATTGAGAAACAGGCGTTCCGTACCGTGACCTTCGTGGATGTCGCCCTGCTCCGTTGGCCGTTAGAAGAAGATCGTCGCCAAGCCCTCGCGGCTCGGGGAGCGACTCGACTGTTGCTGGTCGATGCCGACACGCCTGCGCCTGAGGCGGTCGATTGCCTTGAAGACTGGATCCGCTTGCCGGCCAGTCAGGACGATATCGATGCCCGCTGCCGGGCCATCGCCATGCGATCGATGGTGCATAGCTCGGAAACTCCGGCCCTCGATCCCGATGGCGTGTTGCGGGTCGGCGCGGGTTGGGTGTCGTTGCCACCGCTCGAAGCCCGACTGATGTCGTCTTTGCTCGACCGATTCGGCGCCGTCGTGAGCCGCGACAATTTGTCCCGAACGGGATGGCCAACCGGTGCGCCGGGGCGCAATGCCCTCGATGTGCACATGTTGCGGTTGCGGCGTCGGATCGCCCCTTTGGGGTTGGCGATTCGTACCGTGCGTTCTCGCGGCTACTTATTAGAAGCCGGCGACTTGCAGATGGTTCAGCCGGCCTGACGAGCGACCGCTTCGGCTGCCGCTTTTGCCGCTTCGGCGTCGCCCAGATAGCGATCGGTCAATGCCAGTCGCTTCGTTGGCACCATGGCGTCGTCGAGTTCGTAACGAATCGGCACGCCGGTGGGCAGGTTCACATCGGCAATATCGGCATCGCTAATGGCGTCGAGATGCTTGATAAGGGCCCGAAGACTGTTGCCATGGGCAACCACGAGAACGGTGTGACCGGCACGAAGATCAGGGACGATGCCGTCGTACCAATAGGGCAGCATGCGGTCGACAACATCGGCCAAACATTCCGAGGCGGGCAGAACATCGGCGGGCAATGAGGCATAGCGCTCGTCGAATCGCGGGTGGCGCGGGTCGTCGAGTTCCAGCTTGGGTGGTGGCGTGTCATAGGAACGACGCCATTCGAAGACCTGGTCTTTCCCGTACTTCTCGGTCGTTTCCTTCTTATCCATGCCCTGCAGCGCGCCGTAATGGCGTTCGTTGAGGCGCCACGAGCGACGAACCGGGACCCACAACCGATCCATGCCATCGAGGGCGAGGTTGGCGGTGCGAATGGCCCGGGTCTGCATGGAGGTATGCACCACGGTGGGGGCAACGCCGGCGGCGGTCATGGCCGGACCAGCGGCGCTGGCCTCGGCCCGACCCTGATCGGTGAGATCGGCGTCGTACCAACCGGTGAAGAGGTTTTCGAGGTTCCAGGTGCTCTGACCGTGGCGCAGCAGGACGAGGGTGGAAGTCATGGTGCCAGTCTGCCCCACCACGATCACGGGCTCGGCCGGGTTCTGGTCGGACCGCCCAGAAGATTTTTGAAAAATCTTTGGAATCTGGGAATGGAAGGGCCCCGAGCAAAGTTGTTATGGTCACGCTCAACTTTCTTGGCGAAGGCCACTCAGCCCCGCTCAGCAGTCGAGAAGCATCCCCCCGATCAACAGCATCAGATACACAGAAACAAGGAGCTACACCATGCCCAAGGCCGTCGGTATCGACCTCGGCACCACCAACTCGGTCGTCTCGGTTCTCGAGGCGGGCGACCCGGTGGTCATCCCCAACGCAGAAGGCAGCCGCACCACGCCTTCGGTGGTCGCATTCGCAAAGAACGGCGAGGTCCTC
>JALQSZ010000138.1 GCA_023264135.1 Acidimicrobiales bacterium | reverse complement strand
GATGCAGTTCATTCCGAACGCTTCAACCGCTGGTTTGTTTTGTGCATCGGCAGTATCAATCACAAGAGTGCCTGTGAACTGGTTGTACAACTCGGCAATACCAATAACTGATGCGTCGTGTCCGAGCTCGGTCATCATTCGGTCAGCAGGACCTTTCAATGCCGCGCCGGCGATAAGCGGTGACACGGCAACGACAGACTCGCGACGCCGAACAAGTGCATCGCGGATGCCAGGAACGGCGAGCACCGGCGCGATGGAGACCAACGGATTCGACGGAGCGATCACGACGCGATCTGCCTGTTCGATGGCCTGAAGGACTCCGGGCGCAGGTGTGCTGCTCTCTGCGCCTTCGAAACGCACAGCAGAGACGGGCACCGAATGATGACGTTGCACGAAATATTCCTGAAAGCTGATTTCGGTTCCGGCTGGGAGTCCGGGAAAGTCGGGACCAGAAGGGTCATCAGCGGCGAGCGTCACGATGGTTCGAAGTCGATCACAAGTGACAGGCAGCAACGTGAGTCCGAGATTCCATGCCTGAGCAATCTCTGCGGTCACTGTTGCGAGGTCAGCCCCTTCGGCAAGTCGCTGTGTTCGGAACAAATGAGTCCCGAGGTCGCGATCGCCGAGACCAAACCAACTGATGCCGCCGTAGTGGTCGAGCATCGTTCGCGCTTGCCACGACTCATCGACCAAACCCCATCCTGTTTCGGGGTTGATGGCGTCGGCGAGTGTGTAGGTGACGGTGTCGAGGTCGGGGGAAATGTGGAGCCCGTGAAGCTCAAGATCGTCGCCAACATTGACGATCGCTGTCACGTCAGAAGGATCGACGACCTGCAGCAATGCACGGAGCATTCGTGCGGCGCCAACGCCACCGGCGATGACGGTGATCACGACAGTCAGGCGTGATCGCGCTGGTAACGGGCGACGTTTTCGAGATCGGCGTCGACCATCATGTGTACGAGTTCGGCAAAGGGAGTGCGCGGCTGCCAGTCGAGAACCTCGCGAGCGCGAGTTGCATCGCCAACAAGGAGATCGACTTCGGCCGGGCGGAAGAAACGCTCGTCGACCACGACGTGATCTTCCCAGTTGAGATCAACGCGGTTGAATGCCAATTCGCAGAATTCACGGACGGAATGCGTTTCATCGGTGGAGACCACAAAGTCGCCGGGTTCATCCTGCTGAAGCATTCGCCACATTGCATCGACGTAATCGCCAGCAAAACCCCAGTCGCGTTGGGCATCGAGATTGCCAAGTCGGATTTCCGTGTCGAGTCCGAGCTTGATTCGCGCAACACCGTGCGCAATTTTTCGGGTCACGAACTCGAGACCGCGGCGGGGGCTTTCGTGATTGAAAAGAATGCCCGAGCTCGCGTGCATTCCGTAACTCTCGCGGTAGTTGACGGTGATCCAGTGTCCGTAGAGCTTTGCAACGCCGTAGGGGCTGCGCGGATAGAACGGAGTTGATTCGCGCTGAGGTACTTCAACGACTTTGCCGAACATTTCCGACGAACTTGCTTGATAGAAGCGAACGTCGTGGTCGGCGAGTCGGATTGCATCGAGAAGTCGAGTGACGCCGAGTGCGGTGGTCTCGCCGGTGAGTACCGGCTGACCGAACGAGGTCTGCACAAATGATTGAGCGGCGAGGTTGTAGACCTCTTCGGGGCGCTGGTCGCGCATGATTTGAATCATCGACACTTCATCGAGGAGATCGCCGGGAACGAGTTCGATGTCGTTCTGCAAATGGCCAATGCGTTCGAAATTGACGGTCGAGCTGCGACGGACCATTCCGATGACGTGGTAGCCCTTGGAAAGGAGGAGTTCGGCTAGGTACGAACCGTCCTGTCCGGTGATTCCGGTGATGAGTGCTCGTTTGCTCATTGTGTGATTCCGCTCGGGGAGTGGGGGCATCGCCCGTGGTGACGAGATTCTACGGGTCGAAGTGGGCGAGTGATTGACGAAGGGGGGAATTGCTTCATCGATGGCCGGAAACAGCGACCCGATGTTCATCGAGAATGTCTTGAAGCGTGACTGCAAGGGTGATTTCGGGTGTCCAGCCTGTGGCCGCGTTGAGGCGAGTCGGATCGCCTCGAAGCACTGGCGTTTCAACGGGACGTTGCAGTTCAGGATCGGCTTCGAGGGTCATCGGAGTTGCGGCCAGGGACACGAGGCGCTCGGCGAGATCGGCAATCGTGAGGTCGTGACCGGTGCACACGTTGTAGGCCTCGCCCGGCTCACCGTTCATCATGAGGAGTCGATAGGCACGCACCACATCGCGGACATCGGTGAGGTCGCGCCGGGGCGTGAGGTTTCCGACCGGCACTGAGAGAGAACCGTCTTGTTCGTTACGGGCGATTCGTTCTGCGATTGCCGGCGCAACAAATTTGGTGGTTTGTCCTGGTCCGAGGTGGTTGAACGCACGAACACGAATGGTCTCGAGTTTGTGTCCGAGCCACGCTTGGAGTGCTAGTTGATCGGCAGCAACTTTGCTCGCTGCGTACGGCGTCACTGGTCGGAACGGCGTTGCTTCGGTGATCGGAAGTTCTTCCTGAGTGACGCGCCCGTAAACGTCGGCACTGCTGACCGCGAGCACTCGCGGTGCTCCGTTGTTGATGCAGGCGTGCAACAAATTGAGTGTGCCTTCGGCGTTGACACGAAATGCGTCAAGAGGGAATTCCCACGACGCACCAACATCGCTCCAACCGCCAAGGTGATACACGACATCAGGTCGAATGTCGGCGAGCAGTTCCGTGACTGCGATCGGGTCAAGAAGGTCGGGGCCATCGGCGCGGTCGACACCAATCACGGTGTCGCCTTCACTCAGAAGGTGCGCGCAAAGATGTCGTCCGACAAATCCGGCTGCACCAGTAACAAGAGCCCTCACGGCGTCACCTTAGGCCCGCGCTGCACACGCGAGTTCGAACAGTGCAACGAGTTCGTCGGTTGATCGATCCCACGAGAAATTCGTAAGTCGGACGTTTCCGGCCTGAACCAGCGATTGGGCCAACGATTCGTCGTCGAGGACGTCGTTGATGGCGGCGACCAACGTGTCGACATCGCCGGGTTCGGCCCACCTTGCGGCTGCTCCGAGTACCTCGGGAAGCGAACCCGTTCGGGTGGCGATGACAGGAACGCCGGCAGCCATCGCTTCGAGCGGAGGAATGCCGAATCCCTCGAGAAGTGACGGGTAGACGAAGGCGCGCGTTCCGGCGAGTAGGTCGTCTCGGTCGGCATCAGAGAGCCAACCGGTTCGGTGGATTCGTGAGCGATTCGGCGATGCGTTGATCACTGTTTGCACTTCCTCGACGCCCCAACCGTCGGGACCGGCGATCACGAGGTGAAGTTCAGGTCGTTGCGGAGCGATGACGTCGAAGGCCCGAACGAGTGAAGGGATGTCTTTGCGGGGTTCGATCGTGCCGAGAGAAAGCAAATAGTGATCAACGCCAGCAAACGCGCGACCTCGCGCAGCTCGTTCGGCGCGTGTCGCGTCGTCGATCTGGGTCGGACCACCAAGGTGAATTGCTCGCACACGGTGAGGTTCAACGTCGAGCGTTTCGACGACATCGTCGGCGACTGCCTGCGATGGTGTGTGAATCCACGCGCCGTCGAGAATCTCGCGTCGCAGAAGTGCAGGAACTTGCTGAACATCGTGCGTGCACATTTGTGGAAAGTGCACGGCGGTGAGGTCGTGCACCATCACGACTCTCGCGGCATTCTTCGCAGGGGGAACGACGTAGTTCGGACCCCACACCAGATCGATGCTTCCTGTCCACCATTCGATAGGGGGCCAGGGTCCGCGTCGCCAAAGTGCACGCAATGGCCGCGCCACCATTGGCCGACGGTGGGCGTCAACACCCGGAGGAAGCTCGTCGAGCATGGGCCCGGCGCCGCGCCTCGACACCGCAAACGCGCTGACGTCGAGTCCGGGTCGAGCCAAGCGGTGGAGGTACGTGCGCGTGACACCGCCAATGCCCGTGCGGTGACCGATGAGAGAGGTTGCGTCGACAGCGATGCGCACGTCAGCGTCGTCCGCGCTCGGCAACGAGCGACGCGAGCGCACTGACCATTGTGGACACCGTTGTCGCGAGTTCCGTGGGCGAGGGAAGCGAATATCCGGTGGCTTTCTCCCATTCGCGGCGATGCACCTGCAAGCGGTTGAATCCGAGCACTCCGAAGCCAAGCCCGACGCTGAGTGCTTCGGTCGCGGCACGTTGAAGAGAGGAACAGGCGGGGTTTTCCACGGTGGTCAGCGTAGACGGGGGTCAGCAGGATCCGACAGTGGGACGACTACCCTCGGTGACCGTCGTGACTGTTCCTGAACCCCCCTCCACACCGGCTTCTGGGCCGAATCCGGACCCGACTCCTGTTTCTGACGGGCTTCCGGGTACGGCCCCTACTGCTGGGGCCAGCTCAGTCTTCGAAGAACTGTTTTCTGCCGTCGACGAAGCGCAGGCCGCACCTCAAGCGCCTTCGGAAGGGTCCGCTGCGGCGGCACCTGCATCGCCGACATTCGAATCGCTCTATGAAGCGGAAGAGCCGGAAGGTCCGGCCCCAGCCGTTGTTGCCGTCATGGTTGCCCACGATCCTGGGGTCTGGTTCGAAGAGACGCTGTCCAGTCTTGGTGCACAGGACTATTCCGCGCTCTCTGTGCTGGTGATCGACGCGGCGAGTGCCGATGGTGTTGAACTGCGCGATCGAGTGGGCGGCGTTCTACCCGAAGCTCATCTGCGTCGGCTTCCCGAGAATGTTGGCTACGCCGCGGCGGCAAACGAAGCGCTTACTGCTGTCCAGGGCGCGGCGTTTTATCT
>JALQSZ010000137.1 GCA_023264135.1 Acidimicrobiales bacterium | reverse complement strand
CAACGATGGGGCAGATCGTCTCCAATGGCCGGATCTCCGCACTCCTGGAACTCGGCGCTGGCTTCCATCCCGAACTCACTGGTCGGGAGAACATCTATCTCAATGCGTCGATTCTCGGATTAAGCCGACAGCAGACTGACCAACTTCTCGACACGATCGTTGAGTTCGCTGGATTGCAGGCGTTTATCGATAGCCCTGTGAAGCATTACTCGAGTGGCATGTTTGTCCGTCTCGGGTTTTCCGTTGCGGTGCATGTTGATCCGCAAATCCTTCTCGTCGACGAAGTCATTGCCGTCGGCGATGAGGAATTTCAGCGTCAGTGCCTCGCTCATCTGCGTTCGCTCAAAGCTCAAGGTGTCACGATCGTTATGGTCACGCACGCGATGGGCATTGTTCAAGGAATGTGCGATACCGCAACGTGGATGGATCACGGTCAAGTCATGGCCGAAGGCGATCCGCTGAGTGTCGTGGGTAAGTATCTCCATGGCGTCAACGACAAAGAAGCCGAACGCGATCTTGCCGAAGAGGCCGAGGACGAGACTTTCCACCCGACTACTGCCGTCGCTCCTGGTCATTCCTCGCTACGTGTTGAAAAGCTCGTGCTTCAGGACCCCGATGGCGAACATGTGCCGTTCGCTGTGAGCGGTGCTCCACTTGATATTCGTGTGGATTGGTCGACTGTCGGACAATTCGCTGAGCCTCGACTCGTCTTGCACCTTCTGAGCGGCGCTGGCCTCCACCTCGCCACGACCTACACGCCAGATGGTTCGCCAGAAATGATCAGTGAAGGTCGCTGGTCAGCGATCTGTCGGTTCGATTCGTTGCCGCTCGCCCCGGGTGACTACAAAATTCAGGTCACTGCGACCGATGTTCGCTCCAACGTGATCTTCCATAAATCCGATGAATACGACCTCACCGTTCGGGCCGAGGGTGCGTTTATCGAAGGAGTCTTTGCACTCCCAGCGCAATGGATTCATGGCCTTCGTCGCGGCGAGCGTGCATGAAGCGTAGGAAACAGTCTGCGAATGAACCGGTGAGTTCATTCGATGAAGAGGCGTATCTTCTCGCCAATCCAGATGTCGCTCACGCTGTCGCGAGTGGTTCCATACCGAGCGGCGCGCATCACTACGAAGTTTCAGGTCAATTTGAGGGACGTCCGCTTTCTCCGGCGCAGTCGAGAAACGCAATCGTTCGAGCGGAACTCGATGTGAGTGGTCGCGGTATTGAACTCGGCCCTCTCGATAAACCCATCATGGCGAAACGCGATGGTTACAACGTCGAAATTGTTGATTACCTCGATACCGAATCGCTGCGAGCTCAGTACGGACACGAACTCCACGTGGGGGTCGATGCGTCGCTCATCGAAGAGGTTGATCATGTCTCGCATGGCGAGACGCTGACGGAACTCATTGGCAATGAAGGCGCCTATGAATGGATTGTCGCTAGTCATGTCATCGAGCACATTCCTGATCTCGTTTCATTTCTGCAGGATGTCGAACGAATTCTTTCGCCCACCGGACGTTTAGGGCTTGTGGTTCCGGACAAGCGCTATTGCTTTGACTTTTACGGTGAACTCTCCACAAGTGGACAGGTTGTCGACGCGTTTGTTTCGAAACGAACGAAGCCAACGCTTGGACAGGTCGTCGACTATTTCAATCGCACCGCGCAAGTCAATGGTGCAATTGCTTGGGGCCAGGTCCAGGGCGTCACTCCCGAACTCATGTATTCAGGAGAATCAGTTCGTGATGGCTACCGGCGTTCACTGAGTGGTGACGATTTCGGCGGCGAAATTCATTGCTGGAGATTCACGCCCGAAAGCTTCCGGCTGATCATTTCGGATCTACGCGCACTCGGTCTCACCTCGCTTGGGATCGTCGCTGAGCACGAAACCGTTGGAATCGAATTTTTCGCGACATTGGGGCGCACAAACATCGCGGAGCCTTCGACCGAAGAGCGCCGTTCGATGCTGCAGGCGGTACAAGCTTCAGATCCCGAGCGTCGGCAGTAGCGACACACTCGAACTCAAGAAGTTGACTTAGGCCGATTCCACAATGGGTTGGTCTAGCGGAGCCAATGAAGGCAGTTGCGTAAGCAATGCACGCATGTGCACGCCGGTGCTGTAGAGGCTTGGCATCTCGTCGATCTTCTTGCGAGCAGCAGACTCCAATTGAAGTCCAACCGAAGGGTTGTCGTAGAGACGTCGCATCGCCGCAGCTGCAGCACGCAAATCAGGTTCTGCCCACTCGCCTTGTCCGTATGCGCCGTCGAGTTCCTGTACCGGAATGAGGCGGTAGGGGATCAGTTCGGCACAGGTTGAATCAAGAAAGTCGACGGGGCCGGAGTAGTTCGTCGCGATGATGGGCGTTCCTGCAGCCATTGCCTCGGCGAGGTGAAGGCCATAGCCCTCGGAACGGTGGAGCGAGACGAGGACATCGGTTTCAGCAATGAGAGACAGCTGTTCATCTCGGGTCAAATGCCCGTCGCGGATTTCAATATCGGGACGATCGGAGCAGGCGAGGAGAATTCGTTCGAGGCAGTCCCCGCGTTGATCACCATTGAGGGTCTTGACGAGCAACAGCGGGCCTTCATCCGGTTCAAAGGCAGCACGGAAAGCGTCGATCGCGCCGAAGGGATTTTTGCGCTCGACGACAGAGAACATGTCGAGCGTGCACAGAAAGATGAAGCGGTCGCTCGGTAGGCCGAGATCGGAGCGTGTAAGGCGAGTCGTCGGCGAGAACTTCGGTTTCGCTGGAGCAGCGAGTTTCACTTTGTCGGCGTCGAGTTGAGCGAAAGACTCACGCACGAATTCCGTTGGCGCCCACACCTGATCGAGTTTCGTGATCGCAGTTGCTGCAGCTTGTGACGGTGTGGAAAGTTCCCAAAACCAGTAGCCAACGGACCGCCTGCCGGTAAAGGGATCTTGGCCGAGTTGTCCTGGGAGCAGTGAGAGTTGTTCCGCTGTAACCACGATGACGTTGGTGTCATAGCGAAGTTGCTGATCGAGAACAGGTGGCGTATCGACAACGGGACTTCGAGAATCTCCGATTGCCACACGGGCCACAGGAAGACCGGCCTGTTCAAGGCTGTCGGCGATTCGAGCAGCTTCCATGCCGATGCCGCTCGTTCGATCGAGATACCCGATGACATTGACGCCACCAGGCTCGAAGGTGGGAGCGAGAAGACCGTAACCCCGTGATTCAAATGGGCGAATGAACGGCGACCGATACTCGACATCGATGCGATCGAGCATCCACCCTCGGAAGTTGTCGAGTGCTCCAACGCGAACCTCGGGGTAGGCGGTTTGAAGATCGCTTCGAGAGTCGTAGACCGCCTTCCAGAATCTTCCGAGAAGGCCGTCGGGTGCGTTCAGCCAGTTGGTGAAGCCCTCGGGATCTACAGAGGGTTCGGGGAAAAGCGTGTCACCGGCGAATGAGGCAGTGATGTTCTCTCGGGCGAGGGCCCGAATGATTGGTCCGACCACCATTCCGTCCGGCAACGTTGGTTCGACGGTCGTTCCACCGAGTTGATCGGCGTGATTCCAAAGGAGTTCCCGAATGTCATCGTGATCACTGAGTCGGACGCGGGGTCGAGTCGCAGTTCCAACGACAATCCACGGTCGCTCGGGGTCGTGTCCCTCGCCGTCGATAAGCGCGATCGGGCCTTTCGGTGCCTTCCACTGTCCGACTGCAAGGTCTGGAGCAGGAGAGGACGTGACATCGTGGTCGATTCCAAGAATTTCAATGATGCGTCCAGCAGGAAGTGATGCTCCACCGCACAGAAGACGCGAAAGAGCTGCCAATGAACTGAGTGCGGCTGGCGTTGCGTGAAAGGCGATTGGGTTATAGCGGCCTTGAACGAGTAGCTCGCCGGGGGCAGGAGAGAGTCCGTCGCGTGGCGGCAAATGTCGTACGCGTGCGGGAAAGGTCAAGTTCTCTTTGGACTGCGTGAGTGACGTCAGCGGAGCGGTGACAATTGCTGAACCAGTGAGAAGGACAAGGACATTTGCGGATCCGTTGTCCAGGAGTTGTTGTGCTTTTGCGACACCAATTGCGAACGCGAGAGGTCTAGGAGCAAGAGCGAGAAACAACCGTTGCCAGCCGACGCCAGTGGTCTCCGGTGGCAACGATGCAGTGTCATCAACGCTCACGATGTGGAGTTCGGCATCGGGGTGGAACGCCGAAACTGCGGTTGCGAGCGCGCTGGCGTCGACTCCCGCAGGAGTAGCGAGAACGATCGCGAGAGTCGCGCTCACGAGTTAGACCCCGATCCGCGGGGACCAGTCGTGGCGTCCGGGTTCCAGATTCGGATTGAAGTAGGGGTCATTCGCGAGTTCGTGTTGCCAACGCCGTTGGATCATTGCGTGTTCGGCGGGTGTCACGACCGGATCGCGAGACACGCTTTCGAAGTGGTAGAGCTCCGCATGGCAGGTGAAGACGTTTCGATAGCCGGCACGATTCAATTTGAGAGCGAAGTCGACGTCGTTGAAATTTGATTTGAAATCGGGGGAGAAGCCGCCGACCTCGTCGTACACCTCGGCGCGAACGAGCAAACAGGCTGCCGTCGAACCGACGACCTCGCGATCGACCACGAGCATGCCTCGCGGGCCAAATTCGCCGGCGTGTGACTTGAAGAAAATGTGATCGGGGTTGCCCGGATACACGTGGCCCGCGTGTTGCAGCGTGCCATCGGAGAACAGCAACTTTGCGCCGACAGAACCAACATCAGGTTCTTGGATCATGCCGACCATCGTTTCGAGAAAGTCAGGGGAGATGACTTCAATATCGTCGTTCAGAAGAAGTAGGAGATCACCGTTG
>JALQSZ010000136.1 GCA_023264135.1 Acidimicrobiales bacterium | reverse complement strand
AAGCGCATTTGTCACCATCGCTCCGCGATGGACGTTTCCTTCGATGCCCACAGTGCGCAGAGCTTCGACCCAAACATCGCCCAGCCATTGAGAGGCCAGACTCACATCGTCGTTCCACAGAGGATCGGACCGACCGATCACAACATCGATCCAAAGTTGTGCGCCGGGGTCGAGCAGGACCGCTCCTCCCCCGCTTTGGCGATTGAACACATCGACACCCAAGTGCTTCGCGGCCTCGAGATCGACATCGTCAATCGATTGTGTCGAGCCAAGCGCAAGCGCTGGGCTGCTCACCTCGAGCAAACGCACGGAACGTTGAGCGCCAGCAGGAACGCCATGGCTATGAAAACCACGCGCATCTCCCTTTGCTCGCACAACATCCCATCGGGCCACCGGCGCAGGTTACCGACCAGCGATACGGTCACCGTTATGACTGTTGCAAACAATGGGTATCTCAAAGGACGAACCATCATCGTGACCGGAGCCGCAAGCGGTTTCGGACGACGTGTCACCGACATTGCATCGGAGCGTGGTGCCAATGTTTTCGCGGCCGATATCGATGCCGATGGCGTGACTGCGCTTGCAACAGAGATGAACGACGCTGGTCGTTCGGTGGCGTCATGCGTCGCCGACGTGACGAACCCTGAGCAGATGCTCGCGATGGCCGCAGCATGTGTTGAACGATTCGGAGCGATCGATGTACTCGTCAACAACGCAGGCATCATGCCGCTTGCGTTCTGGGCTGATCATGCTGCAGCCGCCGATGCCTGGAGCCGCTGCATCGACATCAACTTCAAAGGAGTGGTGAACGGAATTTCTGCAGTTCACGATCAGATGATTCAACAAGGTCGCGGTCAGATCGTGAATATCTCATCGATCTACGGAAATGTTCCTGTTGCCGGTTCCGCGATTTACACCGCAACGAAAGCTGCAGTGAACGTGCTGTCCGAATCGCTGCGAATTGAATCTCAAGGCCGAATCAAGGTCACGACGGTGAAACCGACCGGCGTGATCGGAACCAACCTCGGTTCAACCATCATCAACGGTGACGCAATGATCGGCATCTTGGGCCAGAACATGGACTCGTTTCGCGAGAACGCAGTGAAGTTCATGACTCCAGGAGAATCAGAGGGACTCACCGACCCCGACAACATTCGTTACTGGGCGATCTCTCCCCAGGAACTCGCCGAGCAAATCATTTACGTCATAGATCAACCGTGGGGAGTCTCGATCAGCGATATCACTGTTCGCGCTTCGGGTGATCAGTACTTGTCGTAACCGATTTCCTTCGCGTCGATTACGACGTCACTTCGGGCCAGGCCCGGCACCAATGCAAATAGGTGATCAGATCCTCCGGGCGCGGATCTCCACCGGAACCTCCATAGGCCGTCACCAAACGAAATTTCAGATAGTTGGCGTCGGGGATCGGAAGAAACGGGGCTCGTTTCCACCAACCGCTTGGCGCAAGCCGCATCAATTGCCGTAGTGCCGTCGACCAGAGACCGGGATGACGCAGCACAGCAACTGCACCGGCGATCATCCAGCGCGGTGAGGGTTGAGTGGCCACGGACCGATCCTACTGATCGAGCCCGCGCCAGCCGACCGCTGCGGCGCCAATGAGCGGCCCATCGGAACCAAGACCGGCACGACGAAGTTCGCAACCTCGCGAGAAATCGAGTTGCGCGCGTAGAGCGATTTCGGCATTCGCGGCAGCGAAGAACGGTTCACCGAATCCAAGTGCGACAGAACCAGCAACGACTGCGAGGCGAAGGTCAAGCAGATTCGCAACGTTGGCAACTGCTCGACCAACCAATCGGCCCGTTCGTTCGATGACCTCGGGTGTCGCCTCTGCTGCGGGTCGTCCGGTGAACTCCGCGATGGCAGTGCCCGATGCTTCCGCTTCGAGACATCCGCGTGCACCGCACCCGCACTGCCGTCCGTCGGGCTCGACACAAATGTGACCGACATGCCCGGCGTTTCCATCGGCACCGTCGAGCAATCGACCATCAAGCACGATTCCGCCACCCACTCCAGTGGAGACGACCATGGCAAGAAAGTTGTCGACTCCTGTCGCAGCACCTAACCAACCCTCGGCCAACGCCAATGCTTTCGCGTCGTTCTCGACGAATGTCGGAAGTTGCGTCGCTGCCGAAAGTCGATCGAGCAAAGGGAACGAACGCCACGCGGGAATGTTCACTGGCGACACCGCAACGCCGCCGCGAGTCATTGGTCCGCCAGTTCCAACGCCACACACCAAAGGCACTTCGTCAGTGGCACTCAACACGTTGGTACTGAGCGTCTCGATGACGGCAAACATGTCGTCTCCAGAACCATGAGCAGGCGTTGCTGCTCGTTCTCGTACGACGACGACACCGTTTTGATCGACAATGCCGACATCGATCTTGGTTCCACCGATATCGACGGCGAGTGCTGTCGGAACAGACAGAGTTAGTCCTCGTCCTCGCGCTGGAGACGATCCTTCAGACGCGAACGCGTGTTTCCGAGCGCATCGCGAAACCCTGCGGCCTTCACCGACTGCGTCATTTGTTGCATCCCAACTTTGCCGAGTCGACGACCGTTGCGTTCAAACGCCAACGCCGACACCAACATGATGAGGAATCCACCGAAGGCGAGAAGGAACGACGTGCCGAGGAGAACAACCAGCAACACGAGGCCGACAATGAAACCAAGTGCAGACCACTTCAGACCACGAGACGCCGCCGTGTAAACGGTCGTGTCCGCGATGTCACGAGCCAGACCGGGGTCGGTCTGGTAGAGCTGTTGCTCAATCTCGCTGAGGATTCGTTGTTCGTCCTCGGAAAGCGGCACTTCACCTGCTCCTTGTCACGACTCGGACCGACAGTCTCCCACGACACACCCCGTGACACAACGGCACCCCGGTGCGAGGCCGGTGCTGTCTCAGGACTCGGTTGCGTCGGGACCCCATTGTTGTGCGCCTCTGCGTTTCAGGCGAAGCCCATCGGGGCTCGTGGCCACTGCTGGCCCAATCGCCTCTTCGCCAAATCGAGCCCGAATTTCATCGATTGTTCGATCGGCTTCTTGCCAGCCAGGCCCGGCGATGGCCTCGTCAAAGGTCAATTGTCGAGAGGAATCGGAACTCAATCCGCTGACCGAGAGTCCGAGAAGGCGGACACCCTGTGATGGGTCGACAAGTTCGAGAAGGCCACGCCCCGCATCGAGCAATGCACGCGAGTCATCGACTGCGACCGCAAGCGTGGTCGATCGCGTGATCGTGGTGAAGTCGCCGAATCGAACTTTGAGTTGCACCGTTCGACCAACAAGGCCTTGAGCTCGCAACCGCGATGCAACTGCATCGGCGAATTGCACTAACTCTCGATCAAGCGTGGAACGCAGATGATGATCACGAGAAAACGTTTCTTCGTGACCGATTGATTTCATTGCACGATCGGGTTCGACCGATCGATCGTCGCGACCATTCGCCAACGAATGCAGATGGCGACCTTGTGACCGGCCCAACACCGCCACGATGTTTTCTTCAGGAAGATCGGCAAGATCGGCGATTGTCATCACACCGATTCGATGCAGTTTCGAAAGCGTCGCTGGTCCAACACCCCACAACGATTCGACAGGAAGTGGCCGGAGAAACGTCAACGTTTCCTCAGGCTCGACAACGAAGACCCCTGTTCCAAATTGTGGGCCGTTCGTCGAAGCTTTAGGCTTTGCTGCTTCTGTTGCGAGTTTGGCAACGAACTTTGTACTTGCCACTCCCACCGAACACGTGAGCCCTTGTTCATCAAGAACTCGTTGTCGGATCGAAGCCGCAATGTCTGGCGCTTCGCCAAGCAACTTCAGTGCACCGCTTACATCGAGAAATGCTTCGTCGAGCGAAAGCGGTTCGACGAGTGGTGTGACGTCTTTGAAAATCGCCATCACCTGAGAGCTCACTTCGGAATAACGGTGATACCGGCCCCGCAGAAATACTGCGTGAGGACAAAGGCGACGCGCTTGCACCGACGACATCGCCGAATGAACACCGAACGCGCGCGCTTCGTACGAAGCTGCGGCGACGACTCCACGTTCACCATCTCCACCAACAACTACCGGCTTGCCCCGCAATTCAGGTTGATCGAGTAATTCGACCGAGACAAAGAATGCGTCCATGTCGACGTGAAGAATGCTCGCTCGTTGCTGCAAATCGTTCACACTCGTGTGACCACTAACGACGACTGGTCAGCGCCGGCAATGTTGTACGCGAACGACCGCGGTTCGTCCCATCGGTGCAGAAGCCATTCGAGAACCGGTTCGGCAACCCACGGTGCGCCATCGTTGAGGTGAAGGCCGCAATCCGCGGGTTCAACCCATGCTGCGGTTTCCACAATGCCGTCGGGATCATCAAACCGAAGTTCGCCCTCCCACGATTCCGCCAGCCATGCCTCGACGCGAAGGGTCCAGCCCATATCGGGAGCAGTCGCGTTGATCTCGTACAACTTTCCCGCCCACTTCGTAACGACGAGGCCCGTTTCTTCGTTGACCTCTCGACCGATTCCCTCGACCACAGATTCCCCTGCGTCGATGACGCCACCTGGCGGACTCCAGTCGAAAGAACCGTCACGACGTCGGTTGCGCACTAACAAGAGCCCGGACGGCCCCTCGATCACTGCACCGCCGACGAGCCAATCGCGCATTGTCTACGACGCGTCCGGCGGGAGTGGTCGACGGAAAATGCGATCACGAACTGCCCACCATGTGACGAGCAGAAGCGCCTCGACGACGATGCGCGACGACATTTTCGATGTGCCTCGTTCACGGTCATTGAAGGTGATCGGCACTTCAACAATGCGGCCGTCGCGGCGAGCAATGTT
>JALQSZ010000135.1 GCA_023264135.1 Acidimicrobiales bacterium | reverse complement strand
CCCTCGAGCATCACATTTGGTGGCGTGTGCTCGAGGTCGTACCAGCGGTTCCAGTCTTCGATAACAGCGGCATCGCAGTCGAGGGCAGCGAAAATGATTCCAGAGGGTTGCATGTCGACATTCTGACCGAACAACCCTCGCCTGTCGCACTCACTCGTTCGCATGCACTCAACTTCCGACCTCCTCGCGTTCTCGAAAGTTGTACCGGTACGATTGAGAAGTGGCCGATCTCGTTCCCGCCGAAGCATCTGAGGAGCATCAGCTCGATTTCACCTCTCGTCCGTTCTCGGCCCTCGACGAATTGATCTGGCAGGTCAGTTGGGATGCCCGACCGAAATATCGCGGCAGGCTGCACGCGATATCAGCGTTCCTTGCTCCCCCAGCCGCCGTTGCCATGGCAATGAACGCAAAGCCTGGACGAAATCGAGTCGCCGCTGCCGTTTACGGCGCCGGCCTTTGCGCGATGTTCGGAGCTTCAGGTGCGTATCACCGTCTCACCAAAAGCCGGAAGATGGCGAGCATCATGCGCCGAGTCGATCACTCAATGATTTACGTGATGATCGCTGGCACGTGGACCCCCATTGCCGTTGCCACGCTCCCACCCAAGCAGGCCAAGGTTGTGCTTGCTGCGGTGTGGTCGGCCGCCGGCGTCGCAGCAGGCACAAAGGTGATGCGTCTCGACGAGAGCCACCGCGCTGGTTCGTGGTTCTATCCAGTCCTCGGCGTTGCCGGCGCCGTCCTCGCTCCATCAGTGGTTCGAGTCGGAGGGAAACCCGCTCTGGTCGGCCTCATTGCAGGCGGAGCCGCCTACCTCGGCGGAGCAGCTGTCTTCGCCGCTCAACGACCAAACCCGTGGCCAAAGAAATTCGGCTTCCACGAAATTTTTCACACTGCCGTTGTTCTCGGAGTGATCTCGCACTATCTCGCCATTTGGCGAATACTCCGTCGAAGTCGATAACCGCGGTTCAGGTCACCGCGTCGGCCGCACCACCGTCGATACGCAAGTGCGCGCCATTGAGATGCCATGCAGGTTCACTGACAACGAAGGCAACAAAGCGCCCGATGTCTTCTGGTGTCGCAATGTGGCCCGACGGGTTGGGCATTCCTGACGCGAGTACGAACTGTTCCACCGCGCCCCATTCAGAGGAGATGCCTTTTTTCTCCGCCCGCTTTGTGAAGAGCGCAATCATTTCGGGAGTTGCAATGATTCCAGGACTTACGCAATTCACGGTGATGCCGGTGTTTGCGAGGTGTTTCGCCAAGCTGACAGCAACAGACGGAAGTGCACCCTTCGCCGCGTAGTACTCAGGAATTCGTTCGCCTGGTCGAGTCGCTCCAACAGTTGAGACAAAGACAATTCGTCCCCAGCCTGCCGTTCGCATCCCGTCGACAAATGCATTGGTGACACGAATAGCACTCACCACATTTGTGTCGTAACTCGAATGCCACGACTCTGCGTCGCTCGACGGCCAATCGGAACCCTCAGCAACTCCGTAGTTGTTGACGACGATGTCGACGTGATCGACAACGTGGTCGACTGCCGTTCGGAGTTGTCGAGTCCCGTCGTCGGTTCGAATATCACCGACAACTTCGTGGGCGTGTCCGCCGGCAGCACGAATCGACGCAAGCGTTTCTTCGCACGAGTCAGCGTCGAGTCCGTGAACGAGGACGGTCGCTCCTTCGACTGCGAGGACGCGAGCGATACCTGCGCCCGTCCCTCGCCACGATCCGGTGACGAGTGCGACGCGACCGCTGAGCCCGAGATCCATGGGCAGTGAGTTAGTGCGCGGCTCGGACGAGTCGGCCCGGCCGTGCGCCCGTATCGGCGTCGTTTCGACGAGTCACAACACCGTTCACGATGGTCGCGACATAGCCCGTGGCGTCTTGAAGGATTCGACGCCCACCAGCAGGAAGATCGTCGGAAGGACGAGGAGGATGCAACGTGAGTCGATCAAGGTCGATCACATTGATGTCGGCGCGCTTGCCCACTTCAAGAGTTCCGCGGTCGGAAAGACCAACGACCTCGGCGGTGAGGGCCGACTGCTTCCGAACAATCGCTTCAATCGGCAGAAGTTCGCCACGAGTTCGATCGCGAGTCCAATGGGTGAGCATGTAGGTCGGCAACGACGCGTCGCAAATACAGCGAACATGAGCGCCACCATCGGAGAGGCCGATCACGGTGTCGGGATGTTCCAACATCACCGCAAGATGATCCTGCGAGGTATTCGCGTAGTTCGTGAACGCACCCAGCAGTAGCGCACCTCCAGCAATTGCGTCGTACAACACTTCCCACGGATCTTTTCCAGATGCTTCGGCAATTCCGGCGATTGAACGATCGCGAGTTGGTTCGTAATCAGGCGGATCTCCGAGCACAAACAGGCGCTCGAACATGTAGGCCATGTTGTCGGCGATTGATTCGTACTGACGATGCGGATCTTCAGGAAGATTCTCTTCCGCAAGGATCGTTGCTTTCACCTCGGGCTTCTGAAGCTCAACCAGAAGTTCGTCATATGACAGCTCTGACTCAAGTCGTCGGAATGTCGGTCGACGCATAAGACCGTGATAGGTCGCGACACCGATCAACATGCCACCCGGACGGCCCGCGACCTGCGGCACAAGTTGCGCGCCATCGCTATTGGCTGCCGCAACCGCCGCAAGTTGTTCCTTCCAAAGATCCGGGGCACCCATCGACTGGATCATCAAAAACGAAACCGGAGCACCAGTGCGCTTTGAGACTTCCGCCATCAGTGCGATCTCATTCAGCACTGTCTCGTGATCGTCACCAGTTTCACCAGTCGGAACCGCTTCGAACAGGCCCCCACCCGCGTCGACCATTGCCTGCGCGAGCGCCACCAACTCGGTTGAATTCGCGAAGGTTCCGGGGACCAGTTCGCCGTCGAGCGTTCGGTGGTTCAGTGAACGAGAAGTCGAAACGCCGATTGCGCCAGCTTTGATCGACGCGCGCACATGATCGGCCATTTGCGCGATTTCCTCGGCGTTCGGTTCGAGGTCCTGTGCGCCACGATCGCCCATCACATAGACGCGCAGCGGAGCATGCGGGAGGAAGGCAGCGACATCCATCGCGTAATCGCGGGCTGCAAGCGCGTCGAGATACTCAGGGAAGGTCTCCCATGACCACTGAATACCTTCATGAAGCGCAGTACCGGGAATGTCCTCCACACCCTCCATGAGTTCGACAAGCCATTCCTCTTTACCGGGACGAACGGGCGCGAACCCCACGCCACAGTTACCAATCACGACAGTCGTCACGCCGTGACTCGCAGACGGATCAAGCACCGGATCCCAGGTCGCCTGGCCGTCGTAATGGGTATGAATATCGACAACTCCGGGCGTGACGACCAAACCGGTGGCATCGAGAACCTCGGCGGCGTCACCGTCGATCGCCGTGCCGACCTCGACAACCACACCATCGGTAATGGCAATGTCGCCAATGAATCGAGGCGAACCCGTGCCATCGACAATCGTTCCGTTGATGATCTTCAAATCGAACATGGCCCGACCCTAGGCCCACGCTGCTCTCCGGCGCACGACTTCCAATCCGGAACTACTCTCACCGGCCATAGGGATGCACCGTCATCGAAGACTCGGGAGAACACCATGGCTGCAAACACAGAGTGGGATCGGATTGTCGACGTCATCATCGTCGGCTCGGGTGGAGCAGCACTCGTCGCCGCCACGATGGCCGCCGATGAGGGCGCCGAGGTACTCGTTGTCGAAAAGGACGAACTCCTCGGAGGAACGACAGCGGTGTCCGGAGGCGGCATTTGGCTCCCGAATAACCACGTGATGGCCGAAGCCGGCATACCGGATTCCAAAGAAGCAGCACTCACCTACATCGAACGTGTCTGCGATGGTCGCGCTCCAGATCCGGCGCTTCTTGAGGTCTTCGTCGACACAGCTCCGGAGATGTTGAAGTACCTCGTTGAACACACACCGGCGACATTTCATATCCAACCACTCCCCGATTACTACACACCGTGGGGATGGGAGGGACATCTCCCGCGACCGGGTCGAACAGTCGAGGCGAATCCGTATCCGGTTGGCGAACGTCTGCCGGAATGGAAAGACAAGATCGTAAAGCGCGGCACACTCATGTCACTTGGAGCGGCAACCACGCTCACCGAGGACTTCATGCCGCGTACGCCCGAGATCGAAGCCGAACTCGCTCGACGTGAAGCCGAAGACATTCGACCCAAGGGCGCTGCACTCATTGCCGCACTCCTTGAAGGACTTCTGGATCGTGGCGTCGAGATTTGGCTTTCGTCACCGGCGAAGGAACTCGTCACCAACGATGCCGGCGCTGCCGTTGGCGCCGTGGTCGACCACGACGGAACTCGCACGAGGGTTGGAGCTCGCAAGGGAATCGTTTTGGCATGCGGCGGATTTGAATGGAACCGCGACATGGTCATGACCCATCTTGGGTACGACGTAAAGCCCCTCAGTCCCGGCGGCAACACCGGCGACGGGCTTTCGATGGCGATGAAAGCTGGCGCGCAACTTGGTAACACCACGTCGTACTGGGGAACGCCCGTCATGTTTGATCCGGACATCACCCGCAACGGTGAAATGGTTCCGCAGTTCGAATGGGGCCGAGGCGAGCCATCATCGTTTGTCGTCAATCAAAAGGGAAAGCGTTTCGCGAACGAAGCTCTCCCCTATAACGACTTCCCCAAAGCATTCGGCATTTTCGACAGCACCAATCACGAATTCCCCAACGCGGGGCCGTGCTGGCAAATCTTTGACAACGCCGTGCGGTCAAAAGTTCGAGTGCTTTCCATGTTCCCCGGTGAGCCTGATCCGGAATGGGCAATCAAGGCAGACACTATTGAGGAACTCGCTGCACTCATCGACATCGAACCCTCCGCGTTGGTCGCGACCACTGAGCGGTATAACGAGTTCGCTGCAATCGGTGAAGACCCCGACTTCGATCGTCACCGCAAAGGTCTCATGGGTCCCGGTTCGGTGAAACCCTTGACCGAGGGTCCGTT
>JALQSZ010000134.1 GCA_023264135.1 Acidimicrobiales bacterium | reverse complement strand
GATGACGAAAGTGATGTGCGACCAGCGATATGTGACGCGTCACGCGCGAATCCCCATCCGCGCAAGTAGATGCGTCGTTCTTCCGGAATGTTCCATTTGTCTGCGACAGCGTCGGTGACGAGGAGATTCGCAGCCGCCATATCGACAAATGGGAAAGCGGTGGTGAGTTTGGTAAAGGGTGTGGCGATTGATCGATTCGCAGCATCGTTCTGCGCGAGTCGTTCGGCCGAATGGGCAACCGGATACCAAGCGTCGGGATTGTGCGCGGCGATATTGCTAAGCGATGCAAGAAGGTCGAACATCGCCGTTCGATCTGATGGTCGACCTCCACGTTCGGCCCAACGGGCTTGGGCGAGAAGAGCGAACGTGAGCCAAGCGGGGAGAACGCCATGACGCAATTCGGTGGGGAGGTACCACTCGCTGAGCGACGCTTCGATGCCGACAGCGTTCGGATTGGGAAACGACCATTGCGGAACCTGGCCATCGCGTTCGAGCCGTCGAACGGTCGACTGTGCCTCAGCGCCGACGATCAATGCCGTCGAGATCTCACCTCTCATCATGGATGCTGCCGCTTGATCGATGAGTCGTTGCGGTGATGTGCCCGCGATCAATGAGCTGACGCCATGCACGTCATCTCGACCGAGTCGCTCGCCCAGCCGTCGCACCGGATTGTCGTAGTCCCATGACTGGGTGTGCACGACTGCGAGATGATCAAGTTGTGCAGCAACATCGTTGGTGGTGTTGGCGTCATCAATTGCGAGACGGGAGACGAACTCCCACATCGAAAGTGGCTCGGGCGCCAACTGGGACTCGTCTCGCCACGTGTGGCGTCCTGTTCCGACGATGCACACTCGTGTTCTGTTCGTTGCGGGCATAGCAACTCCGTTCGTTTGCAGGGAACCTCTGGCTCATGGATTGCAGCGATCACAGAAGGTCGGATCGGCGTTTCCAGAGCGGGCGACTTGGGATTCGAAGTCGCAACGCGAGCAACCCATGACATCAAAGGAAGCGCATGTCGTGGGAAGGCCGCAAAGCGCGCATGGCAGGCCGGGCACGGTTCGAAGTGGACCGAAACCGCGTGCGCTGCACTTGGGACAATTGACTTGGAGGCGTTGAACGAGTCGATTGACAGCAGTGCTAATCACTGTGCGGCGGTCAGGACAATGATGAGCGCGCAGATCGGGTTCAACGAGGACCGGATGTGGTTGATCAACGAGAGCGTTTGTAACAGCAGCTTCAAGTTCGCTGATGGTGTCAATCGCTTTTGCGAAAATCTGTCGTGATCGTGTTGTGGGATCTTCGGTGATGACAATGGCACGTTGCTCGGGAAACAACTTTGTGATCGCTAAACCCTCGATATCCGAAACAGCTCCGACCACTTTTGCCGAGGGTACTGCGGACACAGCCGTGACTGCTTCGAAAACGCGATAGTCAAGGTCGGAGTCCACGTAGACGACAACTTCAGTGTTGGCGAGAAGAAAGGGTGTTGTGCGGTGTGGTGCGAATGAACCTTCGGACGCGAGACCGATAGAGAGACCTAACGCGTCGAGACCGGCGCGCGCTTTCCTCTCGGCGGTGTCACGAGGTGAACCCTGGCGCTCGATCTCCCCTGCAAATGTGCCGAACTGATCGGTGTCAATCTCAGCAACAGCAACGGCGATGCCGATGGCTGCGAATGCGGGCTGAAAGATTGATTCTTTCCCGTGCTTGGTGGCGAGTGCAGCGTGGGTGGTCGGAAGACTCACCGTTGTCTCACGACATCGGCCGCGAGCAAATCCTTTATCCGCTCTTCGTCGTAACCCAAAACGTCGCGCAGGACTTGTTCGGAGTGCTCCCCAGCGTGCGGAGCTCGGCCAGGATGCGAACGTGTGGCATCAGCGAACCGGAGGGGAATCGGCAACATATCGGCGCCATGTGTCTCAGCGGGAAGCCATTCGGTGCGTTCAAGGAAATGTGGGTCAGCCGACAGCGATTGTGATGAATTGACCGGCGCAATCGGTGTGTTGTGACGATCTCCGAATTCGACCCAGTACGACGTCGATGCGGACTTGAAGATGGAAATCAGTTCGGCGCGCAGTTCCTCATTGCCCCGAGCATGATCGGCGAATTTCTCACCGGGCCACTGCTGAAAGAGATCATTTCGTTCGATACCCGAGCAGAAGTTCTCCCAGAACTCCCGCTCTGAGGCCATGAACAGAATGTGGCCATCGGCAGTTTCGTAGAACTGGTAGCGGACACCGTCGCGCATTCCGGCTGTTCCCGGTTCTCGTCGCTCAAATCCATCGGTTGGATTTCCGGTCACTTCTGATTCGGGCCGCTCGTAGGCGCGCCAGCTCTCGATCCGGAGCCAATCGAACGCTGCAGCAGATTCGGCCTGGCTCAGTTCTATTGAGCACCCTTGACCGGTGGCACGCGCAGCAAGGACCCCGGCCAAAATGCCGAGAGCGCCGAACAATGGAGCGGCATTGAGCCCGACGGAAACATGGTCTGGGATCACGCATCTGTCACCGTCGAGTGCTTCGGGTTGCACGATGCCCGCCCACGCGTCGAACGCGACACCGTGACTCGGGAGATTTCTGTAGGGACCGGTCGAGCCGTATCCACTCATCGCCAGATGCACGATCGACGGGTTCACCGAGCGCAGGACCTCGAAGCCGAGTCCGAGCCGCTCAAGTGCTCCCGGACGCATGACCTCGACAACGACATCGGCACCGGCGACGCAGTCTTTGAAAACGGCGACTCCGCTGGGGTCCTTGAGATCGAGCTCGAGTGATCGCTTCCCCCGATTGCAGTGAAGAAACAGTAGAGAGTCCCCGTCAACCAGCGGCCAGGTCATTTTCCGGCCGTAATCGCCGCCGGGTGGTTCGATCTTGATGACATCGGCGCCGAGATCGGCGAGTGGAGTGGTGACAGCTGCCCCGGCGAGAAGCGATACCTCAATGATTCGGAGTCCCTCAAGTGGTCGATGCGGTGAGGATCGCGGGGAAGCGAGGTCATGGGGCAAGCTCATGCGCAGTAGATTACCTGTAATCTATTTCAGTAATCAACTTTCTTGTATGCCAGCATCCAGCTGAAGGAGAACCCGTGTCAACCGCGCCTCGATCACCGTCCGTCGAGAATAAAGGAGGATTTTCCGATGAGGAGGCACGCATGAAGCCTCGGTCGGTGGATGTCACCGAGGGTGTTCAGCGGGCTCCGTCGCGAGCAATGCTCCGTGCTGTTGGTCTAACCGATGAAGATTGGCGTAAACCGCAAATCGGCATTGCATCGTCGTGGAATGAAATCACGCCATGCAACCTTTCGCTCGACCGTTTGAGTGCGAAGGCCAAGGAAGGCGTGCGCGATGCAGGCGGAGTGGGCCTTCGCTTTGGAACGATCACGGTCTCGGATGGAATCTCAATGGGGCACGAGGGAATGCGGGCGTCGCTCGTGTCTCGCGAAGTGATCTGCGATTCGGTGGAAACAGTGATTCATGCCGAACGTCTCGATGGAATGGTGCTTACCTGCGGATGTGACAAGTCAATCCCAGGAATGATGATGGCTGCGGCGAGACTCAACCTTCCTGCAGTAATCGTTTACAACGGGTCGATTCTTCCTGGTGAACACAACGGCAGCGCAATCGATATCACCACAGTGTTTGAAGCAGTCGGAGCATGTGCTGCCGGAACGATGTCGCTCGATGACCTTGATCAGATCGAGCGCAAAGCGTGTCCGGGAGAGGGGGCTTGCGGCGGGATGTTCACTGCCAACACGATGGCGTCGATCTGTGAAGCGATAGGGCTTTCATTGCCGGGGTCAGCGTCGCCTCCCGCCATCGATCCACGACGAGAAGCCGACGCGTATCGCGCTGGCGAAGCCGTGGTGGGTATGTTGCGACGTGGCATGCGCACGAAGGACATCCTCACTCGTGAAGCGTTCGAAAATGCGATTGTCGTACTCAACGCTCTGGGTGGTTCGACCAATGCTGTTCTGCATCTCCTGGCGATTGCGAACGAAGCAGGGGTTGAACTTGATCTTGAAGATTTCAATCGCATTGCCGCTCGAGTTCCGCTCATTGCCGACATGAAGCCGGGCGGAACGTTCCACATGACAGACCTTGATCGAGTGGGAGGAGTGCCGATGGTGCTCCAGCATCTTCTTGAGAACGGTCTCCTTCACGGTGATTGCCTGACCGTCACCGGTCGCACAATGGCGGAGAATCTCGAAACTTTGCAGCCGCTGCGTCCCGATGGCACGGTCGTCCGATCCGTCAACAATCCGATTCATGCCGATGGCGGCATCGTCGTGCTGAGCGGGTCTCTCGCTCCGAATGGTTCTGTCGTGAAGGTGGCCGGTCTTACCGAGAACCAGCGTCGATTCACCGGTCGAGCTCGCGTGTTCGATGGTGAAGCTCAGGCAATGGACGCGATTGTCGCTGGAACCATTGCGCCGGAAACAGTGTTGGTCATTCGCTACGAGGGACCGAAGGGTGGTCCGGGTATGCGCGAGATGCTCGCGGTCACTGGTGCGCTGAAGGGTGCAGGACGTGGCGCCGATTGTGCACTCGTGACCGACGGGCGATTCTCAGGCGGAACTTGGGGTTTCTGTATCGGACACGTGGCCCCAGAGGCGGTCGACGGTGGCCCGATCGCCTTTGTTCATGATGGTGACGTGATTGAGATTGATGTCTTGACCAAGAAACTTGATCTGTTGGTTTCGGATGACGAATTTCAACGCCGAACGATCGGGTGGTCGCCGCGGGTGAATGACTACCCCTCAGGCGTCTTGGGAAAGTACGCCCGGTTGGTGTCCGGAGCTGAACGAGGGGCGATTACCAATCCACTTTGAGTATCGGCGTCCCTAGATCGAATCGATAATCGCGTTGAACGTTGCGCTCGGACGCATTGCCGCAATGACCTTCGCGTCTTCCGGCATGTAGTAGCCGCCGATGTCGACGGGCTTGCCTTGTACGGCGTTGAGTTCATCGACGATGTCGGCTTGTTTGGCGGTGAGCGATTCAGCAATCGGCGCGAACTT
>JALQSZ010000133.1 GCA_023264135.1 Acidimicrobiales bacterium | reverse complement strand
TTCAGAGGCGCAAACTCGTCCCAATAGGCGGTATCGGTGACGGGGTGCCAGTCACCGTGGGCGAACTTGTATACCGTCGCGGTTGCGTGGCTGAGGCCCTTGGGGTTTGTCGCGGGGTCGACCAAGGTGTCATCGATCACGACGTCGCACGGCCCCGGCCGATAGTTGCCGGTCCGGTCGGCAATAGCGCGATAGCCGCCGATCGCCGTGACGATGGTCATCTGCCGTTTGTCGGCCCGATTGGCGTTGAACACGAACGCATAGATTTGACGGCGAAGCGGATCGAGCCGGACGGCGCGGCAGATGTGGATGAACTGATCGAACTCAGCCGGGTTGCAGTCTTTGGCGACAGTCCGGCGAATCAGGTCAAGCTGCTTCCCGTCATAGGTGGTAAGGGCTGTGCTCATCGTTAGCTCCGCTTGATGGCGACGGTTTCCCCGCCGTTCGACAGCTCAGCCCCCGGGACAGCCTCACTGCCCTTCAGTGCGTCGAGTACGGACTTTTTGTCGAGCTTCGGGTCAGAGGGCTTCCAGAACCGCGCGGGGATTGCAGCCTCATCGAGAATGATCGCTTTCGGGGGTGTCGGCTTGCGGCTCAAAGTGGCCTGGGGCAGCTCCAACTTTTTCAGATCGGCCATGCCCATGGCCGACAGAATAGCCGCGCGGATCAGTTCGCCTTGATGAGAGAACCGGTCCTTGCGCGTGTTGAGCGCCTTGATCTGGTTTGCAAGCGCTTCCTCGTGCGCTTCAAGCTCGGCAAGCCGGTCAACGGCGCTTGTGATGACTTCGATCAGCGACGTTTCGCCTTCGATGGCGTCATGGGTGGCGTCGTCGTCATCACCGATGACATCCCGGAGATTGGCCAGCAACGCGCGGGCTGCTTCAGCTTCGTCTTTCAAGGCGCGAGTGAGCGAACTCATGGAAGATCCTTTCTCAGACGGAGGAGCCGCAATTCAGTTTCCTCGAGAGCAGCGGCGTGCTGGACGTACTGGCGGACCCATCCGAACGAATCGGGCTGTGCGACCATCATTTTTTGCGCCTGCCGGACCCGCGTCCGGGCGTGGCGCCCGCGCTGAATTAGGGCCAGCGCGTCCATAACGTCGTCAGGCCGCGACATACGGAACCGCCGCGCGGTCGTAGGCCATCTGGTACAGGTCCGCGATAGGGCCCGGACTAGCAAGCTCGGCCTCGATGGCGTCCCAAATCTCAACGTCCACCGGGACGCTGCCGATTTCAGCCCACAAGAGGACGGGGCTTGCGCTGGCGGACCGGGACACCACGCAGGACACCCCGACAGTCCGGTTGCCCACGAGAATGGGCACGGTGATGGTGACATTATGCTTCGTCATTGGGGGACTCCGGTTTGCTGATCGTGATGGTGAGGCGGCCGGGGATACGGCCAAACTGCCGTTCGCTCTCGGCAAGGCGCTCTGCGTCCTCGAGGCTTTCGGCCCGCACTTGGACGACGGTCCGAGACCCCCGGGCTGGCGTGAATGTGCAGTCATAGAGGGTGGGGCTGTCAGGCATGGACGGCCTCCAACGCGCGGCGTTCGTCGGCTAAAACCTGTTGCAGGGCGTTGAAGCGGCCGGCACAGCCCCACCATTTACGGGCGAGAATGGCGTCGCGCTCCCGAGTTGCCATGCCGGCCAATCGGTCAACGACCGCGCGGCGACCGGCCGGGGACGTGTCCAGGATTTCGGCGGTGGTAAAACCGCTGAGCCGGGCCAGTTGCCGGCTACGTGCAGTCGCGAGAATGTCAGTTGACGGGTTCATACGGCCCTCTCAAGCTTTCGGGGCAGGCCGTCTTGTCGGGAGAAAGACAACAAGGACCGCCTGCCCCGCCCCCGCTGCCGATGCGCTGAGAAGCGCGGGCAGAACCGGATGCGATGGGCAGAGAGTGCGGCAACAAACAGTTGCTGTCAACAAAAAGTTGCCGTTGCGGCCAAAAAAAATGTGGCCGATTTACGGACGCAACCGGCGGCGAATTTCGATCACGACCCCTAAAACCCGTCCCGGGTTGGCAGAATTGACCGTGATGGTGGGATGGTCGGGGTTGGTGCTGGTCAGATCGTAGGCGTCGAGACCGGCGCTGTCGCCCCTTCCTCCCACTTGCTGACGGCTGTTTTCGAAACGCCGATCCGCCGGGCCAGCTCAGATTGGCTGATCCCCAGGCGTTCGCGTGCGCGACGTATCGCTTCTTAACGTCTTCTCCGGCCTAAAGGCCGGAGATTTCTCCTGCGAGAGCCTGACGTTCCAGGCCGACACGTAAAATGTTCTGTGCCGCGTTCACGTCGCGATCATGCGACGCCCCACAGCAAGAGCAAGTCCAGTGCCTCATTCCAAGCGCGCCCATACCTTTCGGACTGCTAGCGGGAATACTCCCGCAGCACGAGCACGTTTGGGAAGTGAACCGCTCGTCAACTTCAAAGAACACAGCGTTGTGCCTTCTGGCTTTGTACGCAAGCTGTGTCTTCAGCATCGCCCAGCTCGCGTCGAGGATGGACTTGGCCATCTTCGTCTTTGCAAGCTTGGACGGGCTGGCGTTGCCGACCGCAATAAACTGGTTGTTGCGAACGATCTCGGTCGTCCGCTCGTGAATGTTGTGACGCCGGGCATTGGCGATCTTGGCGTGGATTGCACGAACGCGGCGCTTGTTCCTGGCGCGCTGCGCAACGGCAAGGTCCGCCTCGTAACGGCGATAGTGCCGAAGCGCTTCGATCTTGTGGCCGTCACTGCAAGTGGCAAGCGTTTTCAGGCCAAGATCAATGCCGACCTTGCCGTTGCCGGTCGGAAGCTCGTCGGCAACCTCGCATTGGAAGCAGACATACCAGCGGCCCCGAGCGTCCTGAACGAAGCTGCCAGCTTTGAACTCTCCGTCGATGTCGCGGGACTTCCAGAAGTGGAACTGCCGCTTGAGGTACGTGACGTGCGCGTCCTTGATGCGAACGGCGCGCGGGATAAACGGCACCCAGCCGAGCGCGCGCCTTGGACCGAAGCTGGCGCGAAAGCGCGGGCAGCGCTTGTGCAGATCACGGGACGCTGCGAATTGGCGGCAAATGGTCTGGACGGTGTCGGAGTGCAGGCCGAAGTCAGCAGCGCTTCCGGTGCAGAGCTTGATCAGATCGAAAGCGCTCGGCCAACGCACGGCTTTGCCAGCCTTCCAACGACGTTCCGCCTCGCGCTGAGTGGCGACGCAGAAGTTCCACACCTGATTGCACGCGATGGCGTGGCGCGTCAGGTGCTTCCCCGTCGTTGCCTCCTTGACGCGATATTTGAAACTCAGCATCATGCCTCAACACATAGTTGGTCTGAGGCTCAAATGCAAGCATATAGGACAGGTAGACACTGCGTTTTTGCACTACACGTGCATTTGGTCTTTGTCACAAAATACCGCCGAGACGTGCTTTCGGAACTCGCTATCCGCGACCTCTCGGTGATCTTCGCCAAGGTCTGCAAGGACTTCAAAGCGCGGCTCGTCGAGTGCAACGGCGAGGACGATCACGTGCATCTTCTCGTTGAGTATCCGCCACAGGTCTCGATCTCGAAGCTGGTCAACAGCCTCAAAGGCGTCTCTTCGCGGCTCCTGAGAATGCACCGCCCCGAAATCACGGGCCGGTACTTTAAGGGTGTGTTGTGGACGCCTTCGTATTTCGCCGCGTCGTGTGGCGGGGCGCCGATCTCAATTATCCGCCAGTATGTGGAGCAGCAGCGGGCTGTGGAGAGGGGCGGTGGCCTGCCTCCTCCCCGGCCTAAACGCCGGGGTTTCCGGCAGGAGAACTCACGATGAATTTTCATTGCCCGGTGGGAATACCACTCAGACAGTTGCCTGCAAGCCAACTTTGGCTTTTCGGGCAGCGGATCATCGGCAACAAATTGTTGACGCTGCCGTCCCGGATCGGTTAAGGTGAAAATATGAACGACGTCACGCGCATCGCAGTTGAGAAGGCCGGAGGCCCTAAACGGGTGGCTCCCGAGTGCGGCTGCACCCGGCAGGCAGTCTCGAAATGGACGCGCGTCCCGCCCAAGCATGTTTTGACGGTCGAGCGGCTGAGTGGTGTGAGCCGCCATGCGCTTAGGCCGGACATCTATGGTCCGCTACCGCCCCATGGGGCGGTCACAGGGTTGCAGATGGCGTCTTAGGTTTCTCGTGCGTCCCGGTTTTCGGGGGGTCTTGTGACGGCCGACCCCAGCATACCAAGGGCCGATGACGACGGCGGGACGCCCGGGGCAACTCGGCACGGCAACCGCAATTGGCCCGAGGCCTGAGCATAAGTTGCGTGGCGTACACGAGGACAACGGCGAGGGGGCCGCCGGCGAGATAGCCCCTTCCCCGCTGCCCTCGGCAGCTGGGCGCCCTTGCGGGCGTTTCCTCCCTAGCCTTGGACCGTCTTTGTCATCGGTGGCGGTCTCTTTTCCATTGATGGCACATCGGTGCCAAACGGATTGCCACTGTGTTGAAAGAACTGATCATTTCGGCCGTTCTGCTCCCGTTTGCGCCGCGCCGCAGGGCTGTGGACAAAATGACGTTCGACCGGGCCTCTGCCATTGATGTGACTCCGATCCCGCCACCGATGACGGCACCAATTACCGTCTCGTCAGTCGAGGCTGTAAGGGCCTTTCTTGTCGAAATGATGGAGTATGCCGCCGGCGACTGCGTGCGGTTGCATCATGTGTTCAATTCCTACCACCAACTGGCCCCAGACCGGGGCTGGCCGGGCCTGTCGACCAAAAGTCTGTCCATGCACCTGGTCGCGATGGGCTGCCGCCGTAGGCAGCTCGATTTGCGCCGGGCCGGGCAGGGTCGGCCCACGGCGATTGAATTTCCCCTTGAGCTTAGCCGCGAGAAAAAGCGGAGGCCTCGAAAACAGTAAACCCCCGCTCGAGCGGAGCGGGGGTTGGGTACTGCGTAGAAACCAGATCGGATCTAGAGCGCCAACTCAACCGATCTCATTGGGACGATGACTATGCTTTTACAACGATCCGGCGACGGGGGCAACCCCCGGGCCTGTGAACAACTTGGGTACAGCCTGGGGACCGAGCCCCAGACGGCGCGCTTCATTTACGGCGACGGCCGCGTGGTCGACACCCCCTTTCCCGGCTGGGACACCATTCT
>JALQSZ010000132.1 GCA_023264135.1 Acidimicrobiales bacterium | reverse complement strand
CCGCTCGTTCCCCGGCAGCCACCTGTTTTCGATCGATGGATTCGTTGGAGCGACACCTGAGCTCTTGGTCGAACGATCCGATTCCATCGTTCGGGCCCATCCAATGGCGGGTACCGCGCCTCGAAGCGGCGATCCAGAGACCGATGCTCGACTCGCAACGGCACTCTTGGAATCAACCAACACCCGCGACGAACATCGCCACACGATCGACATGGTGCACGACACACTGCTTCCGTGGTGCTCCTACCTCGATGAGGAGGCCGAGCCTTCGATTGTTGCGGTGGCAAACGTGCAACATCTCTCGACCCGACTCGAAGGTCAGCTTTCAGAACCAATCGCATCGGTGCTTGATCTCGTCGCGGCCCTTCACCCGACTCCCGCGGTTGGCGGAATGCCACGTGCTGCGGCGCTCACACTCATTGAGGAACTTGAAGACCTCGACCGCGGCCGTTACGCCGGCCCCGTTGGATGGGTCGACGCAAAAGGCAATGGCACCTGGGCAGTGGGTATTCGTTCGGCACAAATACTCGGCACCACGACGAGAATCCATGCCGGTGTCGGTGTCGTTGCCGATTCAATCGCCGAACAAGAACTTGCCGAAACCCGAGCAAAACTCCCAACGATGCTCGGGGCGATCGTCAGGCCGTAGCCCAACCTGCAGCGATCGCTCCGGCAACACCGGCGCGCTGGAGTTCGTCATGAATCACGACGTTGTCAGCGCGATTCGATCTCGCAAGAACGATATGCACGCCGCCCGTTGCCAGCGCCGCTTCAACGGCGAGACCAACTGTGAGATCGTCGGTGGCTTCTAAAACTGGCAACCCGTGAGCGTGCGCGAGCATCGCGAGATCAACACCGTGTGGTGTGCCAAAGAGTTGTTCGAACTGTTCGACTCCAAGTGCAGTTGCCTGCGGTAGGAACGAGAAGATTCCGCCGCCGTCATTATCGACAACAACGATGCAGAGATCGATTCCGCGAGCATCGAGGCCGAGCAAGCCATTGGTGTCGTGAAGAAAGGCGACATCGCCAATCAGTAACGCCGTTGGCACACCAGCGAGTGCAACACCGACGGCAGTGGACACGACTCCGTCGATTCCGTTGGCACCTCGATTCGAGAGAACTGCTACTTCGTCGCGTCGTGCACTGAACCATTCGACGTCGCGAATTGGCATCGATGACGACACCACTAGTGAACCTCCAGATGGCACTGCCGCCACGACTGCTCGTGCAACACCGGGCTCAGTAATCGACGTTGCAGCAGCAAGCACATTCTCGATTGCACGCTCGACTGCATCATCGGCGTTCCGCCAACGATCACACCAGGAGGTGTTGTCTGTTGGATCAATCAACTGACAGACCGACCGGGCGTAGGAACCTGCGGATTGCCGAACACGATTCGTGACCGATCGCGAAGGATCGTTCACCACTGCGGTTGGGTCGACATGAACATGCGGAACCGTCGCATTCGCCACCCATTCACCGATCACTTTTGAAGCAGGCAACGCACCAAATCGAATGATCATCTGGACGTCATTTTGCGCACCATCAGTGCGAAACAGCGTGTCGCCATGGGCGATCGCACATCGGTGCAGAACTCTGCACCCACTGCGCGGATCAGCAAGAACTGGCCATCCGAGTGTGTCGGCCAACTGCAACACCGCCGCCGGATCGTCGATCCCACTGCCGGCGAGGATGAGCCCGCGAGCAGGCAGCGGACCGGGATCAGCAAACGGATCACCGAGATCGACCACTGCATGAGCGATGTCATCGAGCGGTGGCAAAGGCGCCGGTTTCCCAAGCAACGGTTCGTCGAATGGAAGATTGCAGTGCACTGGCCCGGGATCGGCACCGCTCGTGGCCCACCACGTGTGCTTTGCGAGTGTTCGCCAGTCCCCGCTCAGTAAAGACGTCGGAACTGGGGCGTCGACCGAGAGTCGCACTGCGCTTCCGTAGAGATCTACCTGATCAATCGTTTGCGGTGCACCAATGCCACGCAATCGCGGCGGCCGATCCGCGGTCACCACGAGTAACGGCACGCGATCAAGATCCGCTTCGACAACTGCCGGATGAAATTCGACTGCCGCGGTTCCGCTTGTCGAAAGAACAACAACTGCTCGACCAGTCGCCCGGGCGAGACCTAACGCCATGAATGAACCTGAGCGCTCGTCGTGATGAACATGCACGCGAACACGGCCATCGGCAACGAGCGCGACCGCCATCGGAGTCGAACGCGAACCAGGACACACCACCGCATCGGTCAATCCGTTGCGCACCCATTCGTCGACGAGCGTGGCGCAGAAAGTTGCGTTCAGTACGCCGTTGTCGTCAGCAGCCATTCCTGCAGCCTACGGTCCGAAGTGCCCGGGCTCTACGCTGAGGACATGTCGTCCTCGTCGCTCGCCTGCCGCAAATTCGGAGCGACATCCACGACACCGGTTGTCCTTCTTCATGGCTTCACACAGAACGCTGATTGCTGGGGGCCTTTCGGCACCGAGATGGCGATCAACCACCCACTCGTCGCCATCGATCTGCCCGGCCATGGCGGATCCTCCGAGGTCCGTGCCGACCTCCCGGAAACAGCTGCGCTTCTCGCGTCGCTCCTCGAGCCGAGCATCGTTCTTGGGTACTCCCTCGGGGGCAGGATCGCGCTTCACCTCGCGCTCGCAAATCCCGAACTCGTGACGCGACTCGTACTCATCGGAGCAACCGGCGGCATCGAAAACGCGAACGAACGAGAGACGCGCCGAACATCGGACGAACATCTTGCCGACCATCTTGAAGACATCGGCGTCGAAGCTTTTCTCGATGAGTGGCTCGCTCAACAACTCTTCGCATCGCTGACCGCAGAACAAGCCATGCGCGAAATTCGCGCCACGAATTCCAGAGAGGGACTGGCCTCAAGTTTGCGCCTATGCGGCACTGGAACGCAGGAGCCGCTCTGGTCACGCTTGCACGACCTTGCGATGCCCGTGCTCGTGATTGCCGGCGCGAACGATGCAAAGTTCACGCAACTCGGCCACCAACTCGTCGATGCGATTGGCGAAAACGCAACATTTCGCGCAATCGAGAATGCAGGGCACAGCGCGCACCTCGAGAATCCCGTAACAACTGCTTCGGTTATCGAAACCTGGTTACTTGATCATCAGTGATCAGCCGCCGATGAACAATCCAACCGAGATCAGGACACCAAACGCCAATTGAATCTTCCCCGTCGCACCGAGCACGGGAATTAATGCAGGACCACGTGCACCTTCGATGACTCGCTGCACCGGTTTACGGGCAAGAAGAATCGCAAAAAGCGACAGGGCTCCCGCTGGACGCTGTGAAAGTCCGCACAAGAACGGAACCGTGAGAAACGGAAGCACAACAAGCACGATGTAGAAAATTCGCGTTCGCTTGTCACCGAGACGTACCGCGAGTGTTCGCTTCCCTGACTCCGTGTCTCCAGGAATGTCGCGAAGGTTGTTCACGACGAGCAATGCCGTTGCCAGCAAACCAACGGGAATGGAAACCAACACCGTCAGTGGTGTGAAGCGCTCGATCTGCACAAACGCGGAACCGGTCGTTGCGACAACGCCAAAGAAGACGAACACAAACACTTCGCCTAGTCCTGCATAGCCGTACGGGCGAGGCCCACCTGTGTAGAACCAGGCAGCGGCGATCGCAATGACACCGACGGCGAGAAGCCACCACGTCGTCGCCGCGGCGAGACCGAGACCTGCAACTGCAGCAACTCCGAAGGAGAGGAACGCTGCCCGTTTCACTGCACCCGGCTTCTTGCGTCCCGAACCAGTGAGTCGCATTGGTCCGACGCGATCAGCATCGGTTCCTCGGACCCCGTCGGAATAATCGTTGGCGTAATTCACGCCGACCTGTAGCGCGAGCGAGACAATCAGCGCCGCAACAAAGCGCCACACGATCAAACCCTTGAGCGCGTTCGTGTCGCCATCCATCCCCGCAGCGGCAGCGGTACCTACCAGTACCGGCACCAACGCCGCAGGCAATGTTCGTGGTCGAGCGCCAGCAATCCAGTCCTTCATGGCGGCAAGTGTGGCCGTTGGAACCCGAGACCGCCGAATCTGAGGCCTAGCCTCACAGCCAATGCAGGAATTAGTGGCCATCGCTCAAACCGGGCAGCAGTTTGTCGACACGCTCCTAGCGGTGTGGGAACGCGGCGATGCCGCGATGCCCGTTGATCCTCGGTTGCCCGACGCCGCGCGAAAGGCACTGCTTTCTGCCCTCGAACCCACGATCCTCATCGATACCGATGGCACGGAACACCAACACGATGGTCGACCGGTTGCCCATGGTGATGCACTCGTGGTTGCCACATCGGGTAGTACCGGCGTCCCGAAAGGCGTGGTCCACACCCACGCCTCACTCGAAGCTTCGGCTCGTTCAACCTCCGAAGCACTCGGCGTTGATCCAACGAGTGATCGGTGGTTGTGCTGCCTCCCACTCACTCACATTGCCGGACTCGCGATTGTGGTTCGTGCTCGAACGTTCGACATTCCTCTTGTCGTTCACGACCGATTCGACGCAATCGACGTGGCGAAAGCAGCGCGAGACGGCGCAACGTTGACGTCGCTTGTCCCCACAACACTCGCTCGCATCGACCCAACACTTTTCCGTCGCATCATCGTGGGTGGCCAAGCCGCTCCCGATCAACTGCCACCCAACTGTCGAGCAAGTTACGGGATGACCGAAACCGGAAGCGCAGTGGTGTTCGACGGCGATGCACTTCCCGGCGTTGAACTTCGAATTGTCGATGGCGAGATTCACGTGCGCGGCGACATGTTGATGCGTTGCTACCGCGACGGCACCGACCCGCGTTCGGCCGACGGATGGTTCCCCACTAACGATGCAGGAGCATTGGTCGATGGTCGGCTCGTCGTCCATGGTCGACGTGGTGATCTCATCATTTCCGGAGGCGAGAAGATCTGGCCGTCTCCGGTTGAAGAATCGCTGGTGGGTCTTTCCTCAATCGCTGAAGTGGCTGTCATCGGTCGTGCCGATGACGAGTGGGGATCACTTGTTACGGCAGTCGTCGTGCCCTCTGACCCAACAGCACCTCCATCGCTCGAGGAACTCCGGGAACACGTCAAGCAGTCACTTCCGGCCTACTGT
>JALQSZ010000131.1 GCA_023264135.1 Acidimicrobiales bacterium | reverse complement strand
CTAGAACGAGACAGAAGCGCCGATGCGATCAGCCTTCGCCGCTGGGACGACCACGGGAAAGTGCTCAACCTTGAGGTTCCTACTTTCGCAACGTGGATCCCGCTTCTGCGCGAGCTCGCGATTTCGAAGTAACTACGACAGTCGAAGTTGGGCTGCACCTGTAATCGGCGGAAGATCCACCGGACTGAGCGCTCCTCCAGCGGCCTCACACACTGCGGGGATCGCATTCACGCAACGATTCGCTGCGCTCGCGTTGCCTCCACCAGCAGCGCCAGGTTCCCCAGGTTCGGTGCCATGAATGGTGAGCTCCAAGTGCGGATGACCGCTCATCACCACTCGATGTTCGCCCCCAGGATTCAACGGGTGCTGCCAATCGGGTGCGCAATCATCGTCGATTCGCGTGACGTGTTCGACGACGAGCAACGGTTGTCCCTTCACGATGCCGGTGACTTCGAATCGGAATGCTCCAAGCGTTCCCTCTTCGAAGAGCCCCATACCCGGGACGTCGATGGTTCGCTCGAGCGGTCGACGCTCGACGTTGGTCGTGATCGCATCGAGTTCCACATCGAGGATGTCGGCGAGGACGCGCACCATCGGCGCCCACACCATCATCAATGACATCTCTTCAAGCATTTGCGGCAGGACATCCATCGAACCGCCGAGGCCGATCATGTAGCGCACAACATCGGGTGCGTCGTAGAGCGCGTAGTTGAAGATCTCTTGAATACGAATCTCGGTGATTCCCGCACCAACGCCACTGACGAGGCCGGGAAGAATGTCGAGCGCCCAGCCCGGATCAATGCCCGAGACGAACACCGACGAGTTTCCGGCTTCCATCGCCGGTGTCAGCATCCCCATGAGTTCGGGAGGCGCACTTGCCGGATGGAGCAACGGATAGAACGCCGTCGACACCACGTTTCGACCCGATCGCAATAACCGTTCGAGGTCCATATACGCCTCCATCGGACGCGTATCCGCGGTTGCGGCATAGACCACGCAATCGACATCGGGAGCGAAGGCAATTTCGGTGTCGTCGGTCGCCAACACGCCAAGCGGTTCGATGCCGGCGAGTTCTCCAGCGTCTTTCCCGACCTTCGCCGGATTCGAAACAACGACTCCGACAAGTTCGAGATCGCGATGTGTCGCAATTGCTCGAATCGCCGGTCGCCCGACGTTTCCTGTCCCCCACACAACAACTCGATAGGTCATGGGCCGGGACCCTAGCGGCGAGAGCCCAACCGTGTCGGAGCGAGCGCTAGTTCTCGAAGGTCGCTTGGGATCGAGGACGACCGCCCGGACCGCTATAGGCCAATCCGACACCAGGCGTCACTGCGAACTCCACTGGCGCCATCGAACCGATCGCAGCGTTCCACGTTGCAATCAGTTGATCCTCGGCGACGTAATCGAACGGGTCGGTAAGCACGAATTCTTCCGGAGCACCTGCAGCAATCGGGTTCTCAACGAGCCAACGTGCGGTCCGAGCTACAGCTTCACGGGCGGGCACAACATCGCGGTATCCCAAGCGCGTCTTCAGTAACGACGTATCAAGAACGCGGTGCGTGGGCGAAGGTTGCGCGAGAAGCGGTCGCGCAGGAAGTGCAAGTTCGAACGGCATCGACACAATTTCCAACTCGGCATTGAGTTCCGACGCAATGATTTCGATGACCTGACGAACCGTAAGCACCTCGTCGTCCCCACAATTGAACGCGAGTCCCGCCGCAGCTTCGGGATTGTCGATACCGCTCAACACCGCGTGCGCCAAGTTTTCGGTAAAGCCATGGTGGTGAAGCGTGAGTCCGTCGTCAGCAACGATGATCTGCCGGCGCCCATCGAGGATTCGACGAACAATGCTCCATTCGCGAGGGACCACCTGCAGTGGGCCATAGGCGTAGGGATAGCGAAAATGTGCAGCCGTCGGATGATTCGCGAACACGAACTCCTCGGTTCGGGCAACACGAAAACCCTTTTCGTCCTCCTCCGGGGCCATCACCACCGGGGCCTCTTCACTTACCGGAACGGGAAGACCTTCTGGTGTGAACAACCACGGATTCATCCAACCGCGAATTGCCGGAACACCACCCACCGACACAAAACGGTCGGTGCGTCCCACCATGAACTCCGCGATTCGTCGCAAACGGCCATACATCACAACTGTGAGATCCCAGGTTCGGTCCCCCATCGCTTCGGCCAATGACTCCATGTCATACGGATCAGCGTGAATGTGTTCGATATCGATTGGCGTTTCCGGCCGTTCGTGAGTGCCGCGGTGCAAGATCACAACCTCGTGACCACGAGCCTGAAGTCCGCGCACAAGGTGGATACCAGTTGGCCCCGTTCCACCGATCACCAATGTTCGTGTCACGACGAACCCTCTCCTCGTGGTGCAGTTGTGTAGGGACCCTACAAGGTGAGGCCATTCGCACTCACGAGTCAACGCAGTCTCCTGCATCGTGCTAGCAATCTCTCTCGGCAGTTGTGTACCGCGAGGGGGAATTCATGATTTTAGAAAACAAAGTCTCAATTATTTCGGGCATCGGTCCAGGTCTTGGCCAGGAACTTGCTTACGCATTTGCTCGTGAAGGTTCCGATGTCGTGCTTGTCGCACGCACCGAGTCGAAATTGCGCGAAGTCGCCGACGAAATCGCTCGCCAGTGGCCTGAGCGACGCGCATTGGTTTGCCCAACAGATATCTCTGATGCAGCACAGACGCAGCGGATGGTCGACGCGACGGTCGCGGAATTCGGTCGAATCGATTGTCTCGTCAACAGCGCGTACGTCCCACCACCGTTCACAATGTTTGAAGATGCCAACTTCGACGAATGGCGAAAGTCGTTCGACATCACGGTGTTCGGCACGCTGCAACTCACACAACAAGTAGTGCCTCACATGAAGTCCAACGGCGGTGGCTCCATTGTGTTTGTGAACTCGATGATTCAAAAGAAGCCCTTAGCCACGCAGTCGGGCTACGCGACATCGAAAGGCGCGCTCACTGTTGCCGCACGAATGCTCGCCAAAGAACTCGGCGCCCATCACATCCGCGTCAACTCCACATTCATGGGATGGATGTGGGGACCTCCAGTCGAGAGCTACGTCAACTACGCCGTCAGCACGGGCCAAGACCGCGACGCCGTCATTGCCGAGATCACGAAAGACATTCCGCTGGGCATCATCCCCGACGATGCCGATTGCGCCAACGCCGTTGCGTTCCTCGCTTCTGATCTCGCCAGCGTGATCACCGGCGCCGAACTCGACGTCAACGGCGGAGAGATGATGCTCTGATCGAGCGCATCTCGAACCACAACTTCTGACAGAATCACCCGAAACCCATCGAGGAGGATCACGATGCCGACCGACCAGCACGCCGAAATGCTGTGGGAGACCCCCAGCCACGAAGAAATCATCGGAATTACCAAGGGCCATGTTGAAGCCATGGAAACCATGGACATCGACGAGGTCTGGGTGCAGGCCGGTATGCACCACGTGATGCTCCGCACGATCGGGCGCAAGTCCGGCAACGAACACAAGATCGCTCTTCCCTACTGGCGCGATCCCGATGGCGTTCGTGTTGTCGTTGCGTCCTATACCGGCCATGAAAAGCACCCGGCATGGTTCATCAACCTTCGTGATCGAAACGCGAATCCCGAGGTCTACGTCAAAGTGCAGGACGGCGCGTTCTGGTCAGTGCCCGAAATCCTCGACGAAGGTCCCGAGCACGACCGCATCTGGGAACTGCTCTGCGACGATCGTGCGTGGTACCGCGACTATCAAAAGAAGTGCGATCGAACGATCCCGCTCGTTCGCCTTCCCGAGACTCGCCCCGCCTGATCTCGCGCCAATTCAGATCGACTGACGTACGAGTCAGTCGCAACCTTCAGGACCACAGACCTCGCCCTCGATAACTATCTCGAGGGCGGGTTCGCGTTCGGACCACACTCGGTCGAGCACCTGCAACAACACCTCAGGCGGCTGCGCTCCAGCAACAGCAAGACGTCGATCAAAGACAAAAAACGGAACTCCGGTGACCTGCATAGACGCCGCAGTTGCTTCATCGATTCTGACTTCTTCGGCAAACGCATCGGTCGTGAGAACCGCTGCGACTTCGTCGGCATTGAGACCGGCATCGATCGCAAGTCGTTCAACGACTTCAGGAAGACCGATGGCCTCGCCTTCCGACAGGTACCCGCGAAGGAACCGTTCCTTCACTTGCGTTTGGAGTCCGCGCGCCGCTCCAAGATGAATCACTCGATGCGCATCGAAGGTATTTCCGGGCTGCACGCGATCGAAATGAAATTCAACCCCGCACTCGGCGCCAGTCGCAGTCATACGATCGATCATCGCCTGCGCTTCTTCTGGAGAGGTTCCGTACTTTTTTGCCAGCATCCCGACGTAATTGCCTGCACGCGCTGCTGGCGCTGTTGGGTCGAGCTCATAACTGTGCCAAATCACTTCCACGTTGTCGGCATGAGCAAACTCAGCGAGTGCCGCATCAAGATTCGCCTTGCCGATGGCGCACCATGGACAAACAACATCGGACCAAATATCGACTCGAAGAGTTTCGGTTGTTGCGCTCATGACGTCTCCAAATGTTTGACGACGTGAGCGTATCGGTCACGGTCAGGAACCGATAAAGCCAATAGTCACTCCTATCGACGTTATGAAGAGGGCAATCGAAGGAACCACTCCCAACGCAAGTCGCAATCCGAACGAGCGACCACCTGTCGAAAAGCCAAGGACTACCTTTGTGACGGTATTCGTCGCCATCGCTACTGCGACTGCAAGTAGCGCAGTCGTGAGATCAATTGCTCCACCTCGAAAGAGTTCCGCGCTTGAAAGCGCTCCAGCGTGCGCATCAGCAAGACCTGCTGCCCCAGCCGCAAAATACACACCGCTCGATCCAAAAAACGATGAAGCCCAGCGCCCCAAAAAAAGTGCTCCAGTTAGCACTGCAGCGAGGACGAGGGCCGACCGCAATGCGAATGGTCGCGCCTGAGATGCGTCCGGCTCGTCATCACGCTCGAAATGCGATTCAACTGATTCGGGTGAAAAGCCGGCGTTCGATTCCTCAGATGCACCGCTAGCGATTCCTGTTGCCCGTCGCCTGCCAAGACCTCGTCGGTGGTCGAGGAGCGCGAGCAAAATCA
>JALQSZ010000130.1 GCA_023264135.1 Acidimicrobiales bacterium | reverse complement strand
GGCTCGCCGCTGGTTTCGGCCGGTTCGGTATTGAGCCCCGTCATCTGCGGATGTACAAAGTCTCAGCCGAGCGAGAAGCCGGATTATTTGAGCAACTCATCACGCCACTGCTGAAGCAGCGTCGAGCAGCGGCCCGAGACCAGGCAGTCGAGATGCTCGAAGAGTTGGCAGAACTTGCCGATGATCTTCGTGCCGTGATGGTCCGTGCGTCACTCCGCGACTACTTAGGTCAGCCCTGATCTCAGGACTCAACTCACGAACGTTCCCGGTAGGGTGAACGGGTGATTGAGATGGAAGTGACCAAAGTCCAGGTCGATATCTCCGGTACCACTCCGGTCCTTGTTCTGCGCGAGGTCGCTGGAGCCGGTCGTTATGTTCCGATCTTCATTGGACACGCGGAAGCATCAGCAATCACCTTCGGCCTTGAAAGTGTCGTCACCGCTCGTCCGCTGACCCACGACCTGTTCTGTGAGGTCATCGAGCATCTCGGCGCCACCTTGAGTTCGGTGGAAATCACCAAGGTCGATGGCGGAACGTTTTTTGCCGACTTGGTGCTTTCGGTCGATGGAAACCAAACACGGCTTTCGGCCCGTCCATCAGATGCGGTCGCGCTCGCACTTCGATTCCATTGCCCGATTTGGGCCGATGAGTCCGTGGTTGAGGCCGCAGGGGTGCTGCCCGACGAGGAAGGCGAAGATTCCGAGGATGGGGGAGACGTCGTCGAGGAATTCCGGGCCTTTATCGACAATGTGAATCCCGAGGATTTCGCGTCCTGACGCCAGTTTTCGCCAACCATTGACGGCGCGCGTGCGGGCCGGTACGGTCAGCGGTCCTCACAACGGCGTAATTTCGTCGTTGTCATCCCTGGGGTCAGCGCCGATCCCGTTCAGTGACGCCGGACCGTCACGTTTCGAACGTTGGAGAATCCATGTCATCTACAAATGAGCGCGCCGTCGACCATGGCTATAGCGGTGCGAAAGCGGCGGAAATCGTTGGTATCAGTTATCGCCAACTCGATTACTGGGCGCGCACCGATCTCGTTCGCCCAACGGTGACCGATGCGGCGGGAAGTGGAAGCCGTCGTCGCTATGGCTACACCGATCTCCTTGAACTCAAGGTCATCAAGAGCCTTTTGGACGCGGGGATTCGTCTCGAGAATGTTCGCGAGATCTTTAGTTACCTGCGCGACATCCTTGGTCAGGAAATCACCTCAGCGAATCTGGTGATTCAGGGTTCAACCTCGGTGGTGATCCAATCCGACGGTGAATTGATCGACCTCATCCATAAGGGTCAGGGCGTCCTCAACATTCTTCCGCTGTCGGGTGTGCGCGACGAGATGGATGCACGAATTCGTGAACTTCGTCCCGCTGATGAAACAGTCAATGACGCAGTGTCTCGCTCCGCCGCAGAAATTTCCGACGCAGTCTGAGTCGTTCAGAGTCCGTGACCCAGAAGGGGAGCGAGCGAAACTAGGGTCGAAGTCGTGACTGATCGCCTTTCTCCTCTCGATGCTGTTCATCGTTCTATCGGCGCCAAAATGGTGCCGTTCGGTGGATGGGATATGCCGCTTTCCTACGCCGACGGGACACTCGCGGAACATCGCGCCTGTCGCCACGGAGCGGTGGTGTTCGATGTTTCGCATCTCGGAACGGTTCGCGTTACGGGTCCGAGCGCGTTCGAAGTTCTGCAACGTGCATTTACCAACGATCTCAATCGAATTACACCTGGTCGCGCGCAGTACACCCACCTTCTCGACGCAACGAATGCATCAGTGGTCGACGACATCATCATCTGGTGGGTTGACCCCGAAACCTTTGATGTCATGCCCAACGCGTCGAACACTGATCGAGTGACAAATGCGCTCGAGGAGGTAGTGCAAAGTCTTGACGGTGTCACGATCGACGCCGGCGATGTCACCGCCGAGCGAGCAATTCTCGCGGTGCAAGGTCCTGAGGCTCGCACCCTGCTTTCGACGATCGATCCTGGTTTGTCCTCGGTGCCCCGTTTCGAGGTGCAACGACATGTTTGGAACGGCGTTCCCGTTGTGATCGCTGGCACTGGTTACACCGGAGAAGATGGTGTCGAGATCGCGGTTCCAGCTGCACATGCTGCCGAACTTTGGTCAGCGATCACCGCTGCAGGAATCACTCCCGCCGGACTGGGTGCGCGAGACACGCTTCGTCTTGAGGCCGGACTTCCACTGCATGGCCACGAACTCGGCGAGGGAATTACGTCGTTGCAGGCTGGTTTGGGTTGGGCGGTGCGTTTCGACAAGGGCGAGTTCCGCGGATCGGAGGCTCTTGCTGCCGAGCGTGACCGAGGCGTGAGCCGCAAACTCGCCGGACTTGTTACCGAAGGTCGCCGTCCTCCGCGCGAAGGCTCACCAGTACTGCAAGACGGAGTTGTTGTCGGCGAAGTCACGAGTGGCAACTTTTCGCCGGAGCTTGGACACGGTATCGCGCTCGCGTTCTTGCCACCCGATGCAAAAGAAGGCGATTCATTCGCGATCGACGTGCGCGGCACGCTTCTCGACGCGCGGGTTGTGAAGCCGCCGTTTGTTCGCTGATTAGTTTTCGGCGAACGCTTCGATCGGCGGACACGAGCACACCACATTGCGGTCTCCGTAGGCGCCATCGATACGGCTCACTGGTGGCCAGTAACGCGCGGCGACGTGACCGGTCGGCCATCCTGCAAGTTCACGCGGGTACGCGTGATCCCATTCGTCGGAGGTGAGGTCGGCCGCAGTGTGTGGTGCGTTATGCAATGGATTGTCGTCGGCCGGCCATTCAGCGGAGGCAACGAGGTCGATCTCGCGTCGGATTGCGAGCATGGCGTCGCAGAATCGATCGAGTTCTTGAAGGCTTTCGCTTTCAGTACTTTCCACCATGAGTGTTCCGGCGACCGGGAACGACATTGTTGGCGCATGGAAGCCGTAGTCGATGAGTCGCTTTGCGACATCGTCAACGGTAACGCCCGTGTCCTTCGTGATCGGCCGAAGGTCGAGGATGCATTCGTGGGCAACTAAGCCGTCGCGTCCGGTGTAGAGCACCGGATACGCACCTTCGAGTCGACGGGCGACGTAGTTCGCATTGAGGATTGCGACGTGCGTGGCCCGTTCGAGTCCTTCCGGACCCATCATCGAGATGTACGACCAGGGAATCGTGAGGATGTTTGCGGAGCCATAGGGCGCCGATGACACCGGACCAACATGTGGACCGGTGACAGAACTTTCACGGTCGGGGCCTGCGGAAGGTACGACCGGGTGGCCTGGCAAATACGGAGCCAAGTGAGCGCGCACCGCAACGGGACCGACTCCGGGACCGCCTCCACCATGGGGAATGCAGAAGGTCTTGTGGAGATTGAGATGACTCACATCGGCACCAAAATGGCCCGGGCGGGCAACTCCGACCAACGCATTGAGGTTTGCGCCATCGAGGTACACCTGACCGCCCGCATCGTGGACAGCGCCGCAGATCTCGCCGATTGCTTCTTCAAACACGCCATGGGTTGAGGGGTAGGTGATCATGAGCGCCGCGAGCTGCTCGGAATGTTCGGCAATCTTTGCGCGGAGATCGTCGACATCGACATTTCCGTTCTCATCACAAGCAACAACGACAACGCGCATTCCGACCATCGCTGCACTCGCGGCGTTGGTGCCATGAGCTGATGCGGGAATGAGACACACCGTGCGATGGGTGTCGCCATTGCCGAGATGCCAAGCGCGAATTGCAAGAAGGCCCGCGAATTCGCCTTGTGAACCTGCGTTGGGCTGCAGCGAAACGGCGTCGTAACCGGTGATATCGGACAACCAACGCTCGAGGTCGGAGATAATTGTGCGGTAGCCGAGCGCGTCTGATGGATCGACATACGGGTGGAGTCCTGCGAACTGTGGCCACGTGATTGGTTCCATCTCCGCAGCGGAGTTGAGTTTCATCGTGCACGAGCCAAGCGGAATCATTGCGCGGTCAAGGGCGAGGTCGACATCGGCGAGTCGACGCAAATAACGCACCATTTCGGTTTCACTGTGGTAGCTGGTGAAGTTTGGATGATCGAGAAACGATGTCGTCCGCTGGGCGCTTGCGGGAATCGATGGTTCGGTAGTGCTGTCGAGTTCGCTTACAGAAACTCCAACCGCTCCTGCGCATGTCAGCAGCGTTGCCACGGTAACGGGAGTTGACGTTTCGTCGAACGAGATCGAAATGGTGTCAGCATCGACGCGTCGAAGTTCAATGCCTGCCGCACGCGCAGTTGCAACAAGTGAATCGGCCCCATTTGGAACCGAAATCGTGAGCGTGTCAAAGAACGTGGTGTTACGCACGGTGATACCGAGTTGTTCGAAGCCTTTGGCGGCAGCTGCAGTGAGTCGGTTCACGCGAGTGGCAATACGCACAAGACCTTCGGGGCCATGCCACGCTGCGTAAAGCGCCGCCAACACCGCAAGCAAGACCTGCGCGGTGCAAATGTTCGATGTTGCCTTCTCTCGTCGAATGTGCTGTTCACGCGTTTGCAATGCGAGACGATACGCAGGACGACCGGCTGCATCGATCGAAACGCCGACCAAGCGCCCGGGAAGTACACGGCGATGCTCATCGCGCGTAGCTAAGAAACCGGCGCTTGGACCTCCGAAGCCCAGCGGGATTCCAAAGCGTTGCGAGGAACCCACAACAACATCGGCACCGAGTTCACCTGGGGGAGTGATGAGGCAACAGGCAAGAAGATCGGTGGTCACGGCAACGAGCGCACCGGCGATGTGGGCCGCATCGATAGCGGGTGCAAGGTCTCGGATGGCTCCCGATGAACCTGGATGGGAGAAAAGCACGCCGAATGCATCGTCAGCGATCGGGTCGTTGAGATCGGAGAGTTCAATCGTGAACCCAAGAGGTTCCGCACGAGTTTGGAGCACGGCAATGGTTTGTGGGTGGGTATCGCGATCAACGACAAACCGGTCGCCGCGCTTTCCGTTTTGGCGATGCAGCAGCGTCATTGCTTCGGCTGCAGCAGTCGACTCATCAAGCATCGACGCATTGGCGATGTCCATGCCGGTGAGATCGCACACCATCGTTTGGTACATCAAGAGTGCTTCGAGTCGACCCTGCGAAATCTCAGGCTGATACGGCGTGTACGCGGTGTACCACGCAGGATTTTCCAACACGTTTCGCCGCAGTACC
>JALQSZ010000012.1 GCA_023264135.1 Acidimicrobiales bacterium | reverse complement strand
TCGACGCCGAGCTGCTCGAAGGCAACCTCGCCGGTCTTCCAGTTGGAGATGCGAGCGTCACGACGTTCCCACTCGACCTGGTCGTAGGGATGAGTGTCGGCGCTTGTGTAGTGCCGACGGATGCCGATGCCGGCCTGTTCAGGTGCCAGGGCCATGAGAAGTCCTCCGCGTGGATGATCGTGTGGATGATCGTGTGGACGATCGATATGAGTGGTGGTGGCGAATCCAACCCAGCCGGAGCGGGGTTGGCACCGCTGCAGCCGGGGCTGAGGCGGGTGAAACGGGATGGTGCGTGGGTGCTGCTGGAGCGGTTGCCTCGGGGGCGGCCACCAAATCGAGTGACCCGTTGGGACTGCTGAGGGGAGCCACCACACCAGACTTTGTGGTTCCAACGACGCTGTTGGGACAACTGCTGGGTCTTGTCGTGGTCTCGGTGCGGGGATCGAGCCCTTGTGGGGTCCCGATTCCTGCCCACCACAAGATGTTGTGGTTGTTTCGGCCCCCTCACCTTCCGGGCCACAAGATGTCGTGGAATTACAGCAGAGTAATTCCACCCGTGTCAACGATTCGTTGAAATCGCTACTGACGTGGGATTTCGAGTGGTTGGGTGCGCTGCGACGCGAGCGCCAGGTAGAGCGGGTCACGCGACCCACGCCCTAGGAGCCGCCCTGCCAACCGAGAACGCACAGAACGTTGCACCACCGTCCGTCGCTCGCGCCGCAGCACTGCACCCGGGGTGAACCGTACGACTCATGCCTGTGGGTTGGAAGGGGAACAACCCTGTGTATTTGCTGTGAATTGCCGGTGGATCATCGGTGGATAGTCGGTGGATGACGGGCGAGTTATCCACAGTTGTCCACAGCAACGATCGCCGCTCGGGAGTTCGACACCTAACGTGGCCATGTGGATCAACTCTTTCCCACGTTTCGTGCCGACCTCGACCCTGTGGAAGCGGTCGCGTCCGATGTTCGGACTGCTCTGCCGATTCGCCCCTGGATCATGGTGAATATGGTCGCCAGCATCGATGGGGCGATCGAAGTCGATGGTCGATCTGGCGGACTCGGTAGTCCTGCCGACAAGGCGATGTTTCACGCCCTCCGACAGCTTCCCGATGTGATCCTGGCGGGAGCGGGAACGGTCCGAGCCGAAAATTACGGCCCCGTGCAACTCGATGACGCCGCGCAATCCCGACGTGTTGCGCGCGGACAACAACCGTTGCCGCGACTCGCGGTTGTCAGCGGACGCGCGCATCTAGATCCGAACGCAAAGTTGTTCAGTGATCCTTCGCAACGACCAATCGTGATCACCACGTCGACAGCAGCAACCGATGCAGTCGATGCATTGCGCACTGTTGCCGACATCATCGTCGCGGGAAACGAACGTGTTGACCTTCACGACGCGTTTGCGAAGTTGCGCGCACTCAACATGCACACGGTGTTATGCGAAGGCGGTCCGACGCTCAACGATCAACTTCTTGTTGATGATCTTGTCGACGAATGGTGTCAAACGATTGCGCCAATACTCACTGGTGGAGATGCTTCACGCGGCGCGCATGGTCCAACGTCTGGTGTTGCGCGCAACCTTTCACTCGCCCGAGTGATCGTCGAGGACAACGTTGTGTTGTTGCGTTACGCGCGAGAGTCGTGACGTTTGGGTTCTGTCGCTTTTGTGAGCAACGTAATTTCGCGCTGAAAATCCGCGGCGTCGTCGAAGCCTTTGTACACACTGGCAAAACGCATGTAGGCGACATGATCGAGCTCACGTAGATGTTCAAGTACCGCAAAGCCAACTTGTTCACTGGTGAGTTCGGGACCAACTAAGCGCAATTCTTCTGCGATCGCCGCAGCGGTCAACAGAATTGTTTCTTCCTCAATTGGCCGGCCCTTCGCGGCAGCGGCAATGCCTTCGGTGATTTTCTTCTGCTCGAAGGGCACGCGATCGCCGGAGCGTTTCACCACGACCATCGGCACGAGTTCAAGCCGCTCGAACGTGGTGAATCTTGCGCCGCATGCCAAACATTCGCGACGTCGACGAATGGCGTCGCCATCGTCGGACTGTCGAGAATCGACGACTTTGTCATCGAGATGAGCACACGCGGGACAACGCACACGTCGAAACTACTGCTCACAACGAGTTTTTTTGTGCCACTCGCGGTGTGGATCTTTGTCACACGGCAACAGCCAAACGCTGCGCCACGCGTGAGATCAGTCGAGAAGACCGCTCACATTGATGTGCTGACCGCGAGTGACGCTGGTACCACCAACACGTTCGATAAGACGATCGACCAGATGGCGAAGATCGCCATGAGGTTGCAAACGGCGAGCGACGGTCCAGAGCGAATCACCTGCTTGCACCACGATCTCGACGGGTGCAGCGACAACCTCGACCGGTGCCGCAACTGGTGCAGACGCGACCTGCGCGCCCGCACCAATTGGGCTCGTGGTGTCGGCGGACGACGCCGGCGTGGAGGCAGCAGCGTCGGCACCGAGAAAGGGAACGATGCCCATCGCCGCAAACGCGACGAGCACCGCAAGACCAAGACCAGCGAGAAGCACGCGCACCGGGCTGCGGCGAGCGACCTGCGCAACCGGGGCCGGTTCGGTCACCAGTTGGAGGTGACGGACCGGACGCCGAGCTTCGAGGGCGTCGGCACGATTCCAGGGGGCGACCGATGCGCCAGCCGGATGAGCTGTGCTGGACGCACGGGAGTCGGCGAGAAACGACTCAGCGAGCTCAGCGTGGGCGGAAAGGGCGGTGGGGTTCAGGATTGCAGCCATGAGGGAAGTCTCCACGTGGGGTGTGACAGTCAGGAAAGCCAAGGGGGAACTGAGGTGGAAAGGAACGGATCGAACGCCCGTTCGTGTGCCAGTATCGAAACACGAACACCCGTTCGATGTCAAGACCCAATCGAACGGGTGTTTGCCTTGGGCCCCTCGAGCCGGTACTGTCGTACAGAGGTTCGACGGCCCAGCTGGCCGTCAGACCCACTGTTCTCCCCTCGATACCGCCGTCCTTCCATCCCCTACCTCTGGAGTTTCCCGATGAGCACCGACCGACTGACTCCTCGTCAGCAACAGATCCTCGATGTCATTGATCAGCACCTCAACGAGCGGGGCTATCCGCCGTCGGTACGTGAAATTGGTCAGGCCGTGGGCCTCACCTCACCCTCGAGCGTGCAGAACCACCTCAATCGCCTCAACGAACTGGGCTACCTGCGTCGCGACCCAACCAAGCCCCGCGCCATGGAAGTTCGCTACGACCCGAACTCTGGCGCTTCGGGTGAACGTCGTCCGTTCCGTCACGTGCCACTGGTCGGCGATGTTGCTGCAGGCACCGATGTCTTGGCCGAACAGAACGTCGAAGAAATCATGCCGGTACCCACCGACCTGTGTGGCGACGGTGAACTGTTCATGCTTCGAGTTCGCGGCGACTCCATGATCGACGCCGGCATTTTCGATGGCGATTACATCGTGGCCAAGGCGGGTACCAACGTGAACAAGGGCGACATCGTTGTTGTCGGCATTCCCGGCGATGAAGCAACCGTCAAGACCTGGACACGTTCAGGAGACACCGTCACGTTGCTTCCGGCGAACTCGCGACTTTCTCCCATGGAATTCCAGTCCTCAGAGGTCACGGTGTACGGCAAAGTCGTCACCGTGATGCGCAAGCTCTGAACCACTGCCTCCTCGGTTCAAACGTGGCGTGTGCACCAGCACACGCCACGTTCGCGTTTAGGCCTCGGTCAGCAATCCGTGCAGAACTGCGTAAACGCGTTCGAGGGGTGCTCGATCGAGATACTCCCCCGCCGTATGGGCAATGGTGCTGTCGCCGGGACCAAAGTTCACTGCGGGCACACCGTGAGCGGCGAAGCGGGCGACATCGGTCCATCCCAACTTGGCCATCACTTGCGCGCCACTGCGTTCCACTAACGATGCAAGCAACGGATGGTTGAGACCCGGTGCCGCAGCATTCGCGACATCGAGCACCTCGACGACATCTCCGTCTTCAAGAAACGGAGCGAACAGTTCACGAACATGCATTTCGGCATCGAACGCTGAACGATCAGGAGCGAAACGAAAATTCACCGTCACGCTTGCTGCATCAGGCACAACATTTCCGGACACGCCGCCATCGACAGCCACCGCTTGCAGCGCTTCACGAAACTGACAGCCATCGATAATCGGCGAACGGGCTTCGTAGGAGTCGAGTGCAGCGAGAATGCCGGACAGACGATGCACGGCATTGCGACCCATCCACGGCCGCGCCGTATGGGCACGCACACCTTGCAATTGCACACGCATTCGCAACGTGCCTTGGCATCCGGCTTCAATGCGAGCATCGGTAGGTTCACCAAGGATGGCGATGTCGCCAACGAGAAGATCGGGGCGAGCCTCGAACAATTCGCCGAGTCCGCTTTCCGCACTGGCAATTTCTTCACGTGCGTAGAACACGTAGGTGAGATCGACTGCAGGTTCGGTCAGCGTTGCCGCGAGCTCCAACATGACTGCAAGCCCGCCCTTCATGTCGGCGGAACCAACACCGAAGAGTCGACCATTTTCGATCTGTGCCGTGGCGTTGTCCGCAGCAGGAACAGTGTCGGTATGACCTGCAAGCACAACACGATGCAATCGACCAAGCGAGGTGCGAGCAACGAGGTTGTCGCCGACTCGCGTGACCTCGAGATGTGCGTGCGCGCGCAGTTCGGCCTCAATCAGATCAACAAGTGGACCTTCAGCGCGGCTCGGCGACGCAATGTCGACAAGCGCGGCCGTGCGGGCCAATAGATCAGTGGGGCCGGAAGTCATGATCAGGTTGCTGCGCCGTGGTCACGAAGCACGTCGTTGAGTGCCGCCTTGTCGTGACGTTCGCCTTCGGTGAGTCGCTTCAGAACAAGCACACATGGGAGTCCAAACTCGCCTCCGGCAAACGTGCGGGGTCGAGTCGCCGACACGGCAACACTCCACGACGGCACCACACCGCGGCTGAGTTCTTCGCCAGTTTCGGCATCGATCACCGGAATCGATGCGGTGAGAATGCAGCCAGCGCCAAGAACGGCGCCATCGCCGACTCGTGCACCTTCGGCAACGATGCAACGGCTGCCGATCAATGCGTCGTCGCCGATGATGACGGGTGCCGCTTGCGGCGGTTCGAGCACGCCGCCGATACCCACACCACCAGAGAGATGCACATTGGCGCCGATCTGCGCGCAACTTCCGACAGTTGCCCACGTGTCGACCATGGTGTTGGCACCGACACGAGCGCCGATGTTCACGTAGCTCGGCATCATCACCACACCGCGGTCGAGAAATGATCCGTAGCGAGCCGAGGCGCCAGGAACCACGCGCACTCCTGCGGCCTGGAAGTCCTTCTTCAACGGAATTTTGTCGGCGAACTCAAAGGGACCGAGCTCGATGGTTTCCATCTGCGACAGTCGGAAGTTGAGCAGGATCGCATGCTTAAGCCATTGGTGAACGATGGGTTCGCCATCGGCTCCGAGTTCAGCAACACGGGCCTCACCCGAGTCGAGCAAGGCGATTGCCTCGCCAACAGCGCGCACCGCGTCGTCATCAGACGCGCTCAGCGAGTCGCGGTTGTTCCAAAGTTCGTCGATTGTTGAAGCGAGATCAGCCATAGCGGCGCAGGCTACCGCCCGCAGGCCGCTGGTCTCGCGCTCAGTTTGCCGGAGGAGCAGGAGGTGCTGGCGGTGCAGGAGGAGCTGGCGGTGCTGGAGGTGGTGGTTGCGATGCAGCAACAGGTGCGGCCGGCGGTGCGGGCGGAGCTGGAGATGCAGTCGGTGCGGTCGGAGGACGCGGCGGTGCCATGGCCCGCTTCGCGCGACTGCGACGCACGATGGTCACGATCAAGATGACCAGCGCAACGATGAAGCCAATGGAGCCGAGCGCGATACCGCCAACGAGCATCCCGATGAATCCAGCGAGTGAGATCTGACCGATGCGCGCGGTTGTGCCCGTTGGACCGTCAACGCTCACCGTGTAGACACCTGCGGTCTTGACATCGAAGGAACCGAACGACTCGTACTTCATGCCGTTGTCGTCGGCGTTGTAGGACGTGGCTGCCGTATTGGGAAGGACCTGTTTCCCAGAAGGATCAGTGATGTCGATCGTGATCTGACCCATGCCAAACGTGCTTGTGGCGCCACCGAAGACGTACCACTCGCCAGTGCCCAATTGAATCTTGGCGGTTTCGCCTGCATCGATGGCTTTGAATCCTGTGATGGAGGAAGCAAGCACAAAGAACGAGCCAACGATGAGCCCAACACCAATGGCGCTGGTGAGCGCAAAAATGACTGCAGCCCAAATGAATCCGGCAATGGATCGCTTGGGTGCAACGGTGGGCTGCGGCGGCGCTTGAGGTGATGGTTGCGTCATGGCTCCATCATGACCCATCGAACTCGAAATGAACCGAGGACAATGTCACTTCTTGGGTGCGGCCGGTCTCGTTTTGGGAGCAAACGGCGTCAGAGGACGCCGAGACGACGGCCAACCAACGAAAGGCGTTCACTCGATTGCACCACTGCAACCCGAATGAACTCGCTGCCTTCGGGGCCGTAGAACTCCCCTGCCGACACGAGTGCCCCGCCTTCAGCGGCAAGGCGTTCAACCAACGCCCACGAATCGCCCTCCGGGGCTTTGGCCCAGAGATAGAACGCGCCACCGGGCATCGGCGCGTCGACCCCAATACCCGCAAGAACGGAACGGAAGAGTTCCAGCCGTTCGAGATAGCGCTGTCGTTGCTCATCGACATGGGCCTGATCGTTCCAGGCCGCAACCGCCGCAGCCTGCACTGGCCCCGGGACCATAAAGCCCGCGTGTTTGCGCAATTCCGACAGGTAGTGAACGAGATCGCCATCGCCGGCGTAGAACCCAGCGCGGACGCCAGCAAGATTCGAACGTTTCGACAACGAATGCACGGCCAACACTCCGTCGAGGCCATGTTCGAGAATCGTTCGACGCGGACCATCCCACGTGAATTCCACGTAGCACTCGTCGGAAATCACCGGAACATTGTTGGCTCGACCCCATTCTGCGGCCGCTTCAAGATCATCGAGATGCCCCGTGGGATTGCCCGGCGAATTCACCCAGAGACACAACGCACGCGCAGCGTCTGCGGGATCAATTGCGGCGAGGTCACTTCGGCCGTCGGAAGTCACAGGAACAGGGACGGCGCGAGCACCAGCGAGTTCGGCGCCCATCGCGTACGACGGATAACTAATCGCGGGATACAGCACCGTGTCGCGTTCAGGCGTGCGCAATCGAAGCCAATGCGGAAGACCGGCCACAAACTCTTTCGTGCCGATACACGCGGCGAGTTCGTTCCGACCAACGGTGACGCCCAGTTCGCGTTCCATCCAACCTGCGGCGGCATCGCGGTAAGCAAGGAACCCGATCGACGCGGGGTAGCTGCGTTCGCTTGCCGAGCTCGCGAGTGCGTCGATGACCACCTGCGGTGGCGGGTCGAACGGGTCGCCGATCGAAAGATCGACCATTCCCCCGTCATGCGCAGACGCGATTGCCTTGAAGGCATCGAGCCGGTCGTAGGGGTACGGCGGTGGCGTGAATCCTGCAGTCATTAGGTCAGAGTCTGACCGCTCACGACGAACTCGTGGAGACGGCTGACGGAGACCTCGTCCAGTCGTGCCCGTACGAGCATTCCGCCATCGGTTGCGGTCTCCACCAACACCTCGCCCTCTCGGTGCAGTGCGGCAAGAAGATCACCGCGATCAAAGGGAACGAGCAGCTCTGTGACCTTCGACAGTCCACGGAGACGATCGGCCAACGTGCGCAGCATGTCGTCGACGCCTTCACCAGTCTGAGCAGAAATTGCGACCGCGCCAGGATGATCGGAAAGCAGTTCTTTCGCGCCGTCGGGATCGAGGTCGACTTTGTTCACGACCAGCAGTTGCGGAACATCAGCGGCACCGATCTCGTTCAGCACACGATCGACTGCTTCGATATTTGATTCTGGATCACTCGCGGAACCATCGATCACGTGCACAAGAAGGTCGGCGTCAACCACCACTTCGAGTGTGGACTTGAACGCTTCAACAAGCTGCGTTGGAAGTTTGGTGATGAATCCAACGGTGTCGGTGAGCAGCACCGATTCGCCGCCGGGAAGTTGCAAGCGACGTGTTGTGGCATCGAGCGTCGCGAACAATCGATCTTCGACAAGAACTCCGGCATTTGTCAGCCGATTCAACAACGTCGATTTTCCGGCGTTGGTGTAACCAACAATTGCAACCCGATGAAGTCGTGAACGCTGGCGCGACTTCGCTTGCGTATCTCGCACTCTCGCGATCTCTCGCAGATCACCTTCGAGTTTGTGCATGCGGCGAAGGAGTCGACGGCGATCAACTTCGAGCTGCGTTTCGCCGCCACCTTGACGAGCGCCGATTCCGCCGCCCTGTCGAGAAAGTTGTTTGCCCTTGCCGCGCAGTCGCGGCAATCGATAACGAATCTGCGCTAATTCAACTTGCGCTTTACCTTCAAGGCTGTGGGCGTTTTGTCCGAAGATGTCGAGAATGACTGCTGTGCGATCAATCGCGGATCGGCCCAACAACTTTTCAAGGTTGCGTTGCTGCGCGGGCGACAATTCATCGTCGAACACGACCGTGTCCGCATCGATCGAGACACACAGTTCTCGAAGTTCTTCGACTTTGCCGCTTCCGAGATAGGTCGCCGGATCAGGCGCATGTCGGCGCTGAATCACACGAGCAACGCTGTCTGCGCCAGCGGTGTCGACAAGAAGCGCGAGTTCGTCGAGATGCCGCTCTGTATCGAATTCATCTTCCATGGGGAAGGTCACACCAACCAACACAATTCGCTCGCGGAAGGTGCGATCAATAAGGCCTGAACTTTCACCCGCGAACGCGCCGAAGCCACCGCGATGATCGCCGACAATCGGCGAGGTGGGTTCAGGCATCCGGGAGCTCAATCGTGGCGATGTGTTGCGAGGGACCGATGAGAATCGGTTCGGCCTCGGGAGTCGGCGCAACGATGACTTCGGCAGAACCACCAGGCATCACGACGCGCACCTCGCGTCCGACCAAGCCCCACGCATTGGCCAAGGTCGCTGCCGCAGTGGCGCCGGTTCCGCAGGCTTCGGTGACACCAGCGCCGCGTTCCCACACCAACAGATCAAGCGAGTCCGGTTCGGAACCAACAGCGATGAACTCCACGTTGATGCCCGCATCGAACTGCGATTCGATCCACGCGCCAGTGCCAACCAAGTCGACCGATGCAAGATCAGCAACAAGTACAACGAGATGAGGGTTGCCGAGATCGGCGGTCGCATGACGATCACCAGCGAGACGTTCCGAGACCGAAGGAGGAATCGCTGGACCATCGGCGACAAGCCCCATGGTGACGCTCACGTTGGCTAACCGATGCGCAGCATCGTCGTGCACAACGAGTTCGCGAAAGCCGCCATCGGTGGAAACGGCATAGGTGGCTTCATGATCGTCACGAGCCATCGCCAACGCTTGGCCTAAACACCGAATGCCGTTCCCGCTCATTTCTGCTCGGCTGCCATCGGCGTTCCAGAGATGCATCACGACATCGAGTGGTCGGCCATCGGGAGCACTCGCGCCTGCCGCGGGGCGAGCTCCAATAATGAACCCATCGGCGCCAATGCCGCGACGGCGATCACAAAGTGCTCGCGCCAAGGTCGCACTGCCATGAAGCGGTCCGTTGACCTCTTCAAGAGCAATGACAAAATCGTTTCCCAGACCGTGGTGCTTGGTGAGTCTCATGATCTCTTCAGTCAACCAGCCCGCGGCCAAGTTCGGCGAGCGCGTTTTCCGGGTCATCACCAGAGGTTGCAATCCAGGTGATGCGAGGGTCGCGACCGAACCACCGCTGTTGTCTGCGAGCAAACCTTCGGGTCCTGGTCACAGCAGTTGCGAGAGCCTCATCGAGAGGCGTTCCGTGCTCGAGGTGATCGAGCAGTTCGGCATATCCCAACGCCTGACGGGCCGTACGCCCGAGTCCCGCCGGCCTCGCCAAAAGGGCTTCCACTTCAGGAAGGAAGCCATCGGCCATTTGCTGTTCATAGCGAGCAGCGATTCGCCGATCGAGCACCTCTCGTTCCATTTCGAGACCGAACATCGGAAACGGCGCTGACGGATACTCCTCGAGCCCCGGTCCGAATGAGGAGAACAGTCGACCGCTCCCAAGCGTGACTTCAAGCGCACGAATCACACGTCGGCGATTGGTTGGTTCCATTCGCGACGCGGCCAGCGGATCACGCAGTTCCAACTGCGCAAACAGCACCGATGTATCGGATTCGGTTTCCAGTTCGGCTCGCACTTCAGGGAATCTCGCCGGTATTTCCAAATCGTCGGTGATCGCTTGGAGATAGAGACCAGTGCCGCCGACCAGAACTGCGCGCTTGCCCCGTGCCTCGATATCGGCGAGGACCGCGAAGCAGTCCCGTTGAAAACGAGCGACGGTGTAGTCATCGTCGGGATCGCACACGTCGAGAAGGTGGTGAGCGATTTCGTTCTGCTCCGCAACGGTGGGCTTTGCCGTGCCAATGTCCATTCCTCGATACACCTGCATCGAATCGACAGTCACAAGTTCGATGTCATCTCGACGACGCGCGAGTGCCATCGCCAACGACGACTTTCCCGATGCAGTTGGCCCGACGATCGCGAGGTGTCGCCCGTTCGGACGAAACCGAGGCGTGGAACTCACCCTGCGGTAACCGCGAATCGAGTGCGATGTTTTGACACCGAAAGCACGTCGACTAATTCGCCGCGAAGGAAGTGTGGCGATGCATCGGTGATGAGCGCAGTGGCCAGCGTGCCTGAACGTAATGGTCGGTCGGCACGGAAGTGCACAAGTTTGTTTTGCGCGGTGCGACCGCTCATCACTTCGGGATCGCGCTTTGAGGGACCTTCCACAATGATGGTTTCGGTACGTCCGATGCGAGCCATGTGTTTCGCGAGTGCGGAACGCTCGACCACAACGCGCAGACGATCGAAACGATCCGCCACCGCGGCCGGGTCACAGAACTGATCGACCATCGCGGCGGCTTCGGTGCCCTCGCGGGGCGAAAAGATAAACGTGTAGGCCGAGTCGTATTCGGCAGCGGCGGTCACTTCAAGCGTTCGCTCAAAATCCTCTTCGGTTTCACCGGGGTAGCCGACGATGATGTCGGTGGTCACGGCGAGGTCCTCGATACCGGCACGGGCTGCAGCGAGCTTCTCGAGGTATCGCTCTGCGGTGTAACCACGATGCATGAGCGCGAGCACGCGGTCGCTGCCTGACTGCAAAGGGAAATGCAGGTGCGGGCACACCGACGGATTCGATGCCATCGCCGCAATCGTGTCTTCACGAAGGTCTTTTGGATGGGGGCTGGTGTATCGAACTCGATCGATACCGTCGATGTTGCTGACCGCGGTAAGCAGATCAGCGAAAAGCGGTCGGGCTCGACGATCGTCAAGCCATTGCGCACCGACAATGGCGGCATCGTCGGCCGATGGTTCGAGCGCTCGACGAGCACTGGTGAGATCGCGTCCGTAGGAATTGACGTTCTGCCCAAGCAAGGTGATTTCGCGGACGCCATCGGCAGAAAGTCGCTCGACTTCAGTGAGGAGTTCACCGAATGGTCGACTGATTTCACGACCCCGCACTGCAGGCACGATGCAGTAGGCACACGTGTTGTCACAACCCACCTGGATGGTGACCCATGCCGACCAATCCACCTCGCGACGCACGGCAAGTGCCGATGGGAAAGTGGCTTCATCGTCGAGTGCTTCGTCCCAAATTTCGGTGATGGGACCACTCCGACGCGATTCGTGAAGCAACTCGACAGCGCGGTGCACATTGTGGGTGCCGACCACCACATCAACGTGTCCGGCGCGAGCGGCGATCTGATCGCGGTCTTTCTGAGCAAGACAGCCGCTCACGATGATTTCCATATCGGGACGCTCTTCTTTGAGCGTCTTGAACCGACCGAGGTGTCCGTAAAACTTGTTGTCGGCGTTCTCTCGGATGCAGCAGGTGTTGAACACCACGACATCAGCGTTTTCATCGGAGTCAGCAAGTACCAGACCGTCGGCCTCGAGCAATCCGGCGATGCGCTCGGAATCGTGCTCGTTCATCTGGCACCCATAGGTGCGGATGGCGTAGCTGCGGGGCTGATCGGTCACGGCGGACAGGCTACCGGGGATGCGCGAACGGTCCCGAGGGCCAGTGGCGCCTCGGGACCGTTCGTACTGCCGGTGGTGCAGAAACTCAGTCGTCGAGCGAAATCGGAACGTCGTGCTCGGCGCTCATGACATCGTCGGCGTCCTCAGGAACCTCGGCGTTCTCGCCGATGCCCACGCTGGTGAGGATGCGCTCGGTGATTTCCACCATGACCTCGGGGTTCTCGAGCAGGTAGGTCTTGGCGTTTTCACGGCCCTGACCAAGTTGCTCACCTTCATAGGTGTACCAAGCGCCCGACTTCTTGACGAAGCCAAGATCGACACCAATATCGATGGTCGAACCTTCGCGGCTCACACCCTTGCCGTACATGATGTCGAACTCGGCCTGCTTGAACGGCGGGGCCACCTTGTTCTTCACGACCTTCACACGGGTGCGGTTACCCACAACCTCGACACCGTCTTTGATCGATTCGATACGACGGATGTCGAGACGGACCGAGGAGTAGAACTTGAGTGCTCGGCCACCAGGAGTGGTTTCGGGTGAGCCAAACATCACGCCGATCTTCTCGCGCAGCTGGTTGATGAAGATGCACACGGTGTTGGACTTGTTGAGATTGGCGGTGAGCTTGCGCAACGCCTGGCTCATGAGACGGGCCTGCAAGCCGACATGGCTATCGCCCATTTCGCCTTCGATTTCTGCACGAGGCGTGAGCGCCGCAACGGAGTCGATCACGATGACATCGAGTGCTCCAGAGCGGACAAGCATGTCGGTGATTTCGAGTGCCTGTTCACCGGTATCGGGCTGCGAAATCAGCAACTGGTCGATATCGACACCAATGGCGGAGGCATAGACCGGGTCCATGGCATGTTCGGCATCGACATAGGCGCAAATGCCACCGTTGCGCTGTGCTTCAGCAACAACGTGCATCGCGAGGGTCGACTTACCTGAGGATTCAGGGCCGTAGATCTCGACGACTCGACCGCGAGGCAGACCGCCAACGCCGAGGGCCAAGTCGAGGGCCAGTGCACCGGTGGGGATCGTCTCGACCCGCATCGTGCCCTTCTCGCCCATCTTCATGACCGAGCCCTTACCAAACTGCTTCTCGATCTGGCCGAGCGCCATGTCGAGGGCCTTGTCGCGTTCCTGCGGGAACGTCGGGCGGTTCGATTCCTTTGCCATCGTCTACTTCTCCTGGGTGTGAGGACCCGGTCTGCCCGGGGCTCGTCTGGGTGATCGGTCCACCGGAGCGGGAGCTTCGGTGGCTCCACCTGAGCGGGTGCCCCGGTGGAGATGGATCGCAACCTACGGAGGGGGTGTGACAGGCCCCCGGTGTTCGAACGACAAGACTGTAACTTCGAACACCTGTTCAGTCAATGACCCTCGATCCCTGACCCCCGTTGACCTCTCCTCCCGGCCCCAAATGGCGACCCGCCGATAGGCTCACCCCCTCAGGGCAGGGGTCCACGCCGACCCCACCTGGCCCCGAACCTCGAAAGGTGCCCCGATGACCGACTCCCTGCCTTCCGATCCCGCCGAACGCGAAGAACTTCTGCGCCAGCGTCTGAGCGCTGAGCAGTTCCAGGTCACCCAGTGCAGCGCCACCGAGCGCGCCTTCACCGGCAAGTACTGGGACTGTCACGACGACGGCACGTACCACTGCATCGTGTGCGATGCCGAGTTGTTCAGTTCCGACACCAAGTTCGATTCCGGTACCGGATGGCCGAGCTTCTTTGATCCGATGACCAACGATGCGGTCGCGACCAAAGTCGACAGTTCACACGGGATGATTCGCACTGAAGCGCTGTGCGCATCGTGTGGCGCGCATCTTGGCCATGTCTTCGACGATGGCCCGGGGCCGACCGGACTTCGTTATTGCATGAACTCGGCGTCGCTTGATCTCAAGCCCGCGCCGTAATCGTTTTTGAGCGCGTCAGCGCGCGACCAAACGTCGACGCAAATGATCGAGCACTGTGATCACGGTGAACTGTCGCGACTGTTCGCGGTTGAACGGGAACTTCGCCATTGACGTTTCCGTCACACCGTCAAGCGTTGTTGCCATAAACACCGTTCCAACCGGAACACCTTCTTGTTCATCCGGCCCGGCGACACCAGTAACAGCGATTCCAACATCGGAATTGAGAACACGGCACGCGCCTTCACTCATCGCCTGCACAGCGTCGTCACTGACGACTGGTCCAACCGGAACACCGAGCACATCGAACTTCACTTCGCTCGCGTAACTCACGACCGAACCGCGCAAGACATCACTCGCACCCGGGATCGACACCAAACGACTGGCGATCAATCCACCCGTGAGAGATTCGGCAAGCCCAAGAGTAAGACCGCGTTCGCGCAACAGATTCAGAACAACTTCTTCCATTGTTTGGTCGTCAGTCGAGAAGACATAGTCAGCAAGAATGCGCGCCACTTCAGCGACTTCAGCCGCCACAACAGCATCGGCCTGCTCCGCCGTATCGGCCTTGGCTGTCACGCGAACTTTGAGACCTTCAATGCCACTGGCAAGGAAAGCGATCGTGGCAGCACCGGTTCGATCGAGTTCGTCGAGGCGATCGGCGAGCATTTCGGCGATTCCTGATTCGCTATGACCCCATGTGCGAATCGTGCGGCTGCGAATCACACCGGTATCACCAGCCCGACGGCGAAGTTCAGGAATGACGGTTCCTTCCACCATTTCCTTCATCTCGTAGGGAACGCCGGGCACTGCGTAGATGACCTTGTCGCCCACGGGACAGACGAGGCCTGGCGCGGTGCCCGGCATCTGCGCGATGCGATGCGCACCGACCGGCACGAGCGCCTGACGAAGGTTGTTCATGGGCATGTTGCGACCACGCGAGCCGAAGATCTCGTGCAACTTCTCGATGACCTCGGGATCCTCGACCAGC
>JALQSZ010000129.1 GCA_023264135.1 Acidimicrobiales bacterium | reverse complement strand
ATTCGGGGGGCGGCACACTGAGCCGCTCGCGGGACCGGGGGGTGCCCCGGGCAGACGGAGAACTCTACTCGCCGAGGTCGTCTGGTTCGAAGTCCAGATCTGCGAGGGCTGCCCAGCGGGGGTCAGAGATGGGTCCAGGACCTTCTTGGTCCTCGGAATCCTCGCCCTCTCCCTCGACGCCTGTCGGGAACAATTCCGGGGCTGGACCTCGGCAATCTTCGGTACAAAGCGGCGCCAACGGCAGCGCCAACAGCACCGCATCGCGCACCATCGGCTCGAGATTCACGGTGTCCTCAGCCATGGCGTAGGTCTCGCCCTCAATTGGTCGAGGTTCAAAGATTTCGCGGATCTGCGCGATCGATCGACCTTCCACTGGCTTCAAACACCGGCGACACTCCCCCACCCAAGGGGTCGAGATGGTGCCGGTGGCAACCAATCCGTTGCTCAGCGTCTCAAGTTCAACATCAAGATCGATCGACGCGCCCTCAGGCACGGTCGCCGAAGAGATCCCCAAACCAGGGAGTTCCACCGATTCTGTGAACTGTCGTCGCGTGCCGGGATGTCGACGAAGATCGGCGATCGGTACGACCAATGGCCGGTAGGTCATCGATTACGCGAGGTCTTGGTCGAAGAAGTTCGAAGCGGCGTCGCGAATCGTTTGCGTTGGATGATTCGACGACGGAGGCGGCGGAAGATCGGCATAGCGATCATCGACCACGGTCAGGCGCGGGCGATCGTCGTAGGCGTCGTACTCGTCGTCGAACGGAAGTGCTCCTTCGTCCCACGAATCGGTCTCGACATTGACCATTCCTTCTGCGTCGTACAACGCAGGCGCATCGTCGAGTTGTGAAAGTTCGTCGTACACCGACGGTTGCGTCGGCAATGAAGCGAAGTCTTCACCTTCGGACACGTACATCGATTCTTCGGGCGGTCCTTCAACACCGTGTTCCGCAGCCGCTGCCGCTTCAGCAAGAAGGTTGGTGCCCTGCAACTTTGCGCGGCCAGCGCCAACAAGTTTCTGCGTACGTTCGAGAACGATTTCGAAACTGGCGAGTTTCTGGTCGCAGAAGTCCTCGACCTCGTGACGCAAGCGTCGGGCATCGGCTTGCGCTGCATCGACAATGTCGTAGGCCCGTTGTTCTGCGGCTTTCACGACCTCGGTGCGTTGCACCATGCGTTCGGCACGGGTGCGAGCTTGATCGACGATGTCATCGGCCTCGTGGCGAGTGCGAGCAAGGAATTCTTCGCGTTCTTTCAACAACCAGCGAGCCGCACGAAGCTCTTCAGGCAGTGATTCAAGCGCTTCGTCGATGAGCCCGAGAACTTCATCCTTGGAAATCATCGACGAGGCCGACAACGGAACATCGCGAGCGTTTTCGATCATGTCGCGCAAAGTGAGCAACACGTCTTCGGTCTCGGCGGGGTGATACTGCGCACCGACCGAAGGCGGAGTGAGATCAATATCGATGTCGTGATCGTCGAATGCGGGATTGTCGTACTGGCTCACGATCCGTACTTCTCCTGAAGTCGTTTGGCGACGGCGGGCGGCACCATGGCCGTCACGTCGCCACCGAAGCGGGTGATCTCTCGCAACAACTTCGACGCGAGGAACGAGTTCCCCGACGCCGACGGAATGAACAGCGTGTCCACTCCAGAAATCTTTTGATTCATCTGCGCCATCTGAAGTTCGCTTTCGAAATCAGAAACGGCGCGCAAGCCCTTAACGATGAAATCGGCTTCCATTTCCTTGGCAAGGTCGACAACGAGCGATGCGAACATCGTGACCTTGACGTTGGGGAGATGCGCGACGGATTCCTCGAGCATCTCTCGACGTTCATCGAGGGAAAACAGCGGCTCGCCCTTCTGCGGATTGCGCATGGCGGCGACGATGACCTCGTCGAAGAGACGCGACGCAGTCGCGATGATCTCAAGGTGACCGTTATGGATCGGGTCGAACGATCCCGGGTAAAGCACTCGGGTCACGGAGACTCCGGACTGTCGGGGGGCAGCAGGACGCTTACGAGCGTACCCCCGTACCTCTTCTCCTTTCGTGCATCCCATCCAGTCGGAATCGCGATCTCTCGCGCTGATTCAACAACGACGACACCACCCGCAGCGATGTGGCTCACGAGGTCGAGTACCTCGGCCCAAAGTGCATCGTCTTCTGCATACGGAGGATCAATCAGGACGAGATCGAACTGCGGACCTGCCGAGTTCTTCGCTGCGTCGCGAAGCCAGACCAACGCGTCCTGAGCCACCACCGTTGACTGACTGATGAATCCTGTTGTCTCAAGATTCGTGCTGATGGCCTTGCGGGCGTCACGTCCGCTGTCGACAAAGACGCAGCTCGATGCACCACGAGACAGCGCTTCGATCCCGAGCGCACCTGAACCCGCGTAGAGATCGAGGACACGGGCACCGTCAATCGCATCGAGACTGACGAGTGAATTGAACATTGCTTCACGGACGCGATCGAGCGTTGGGCGCGTCGTGCTTCCCTCAGGGGCCACCAATCTGCGTCCTCTTGCGGTGCCGGCCACAACCCTCATGCCGGCGACCGTACCCTGTGACGATGGATGCCGAACTCGGAATGACCTGTGTCGATTGCGGAGGAACGCTCCACCCGCTGTCGTACCCGCCCGAAGAAGGCTGGGAACCAGGCGATGTCGTCGCCTATCGGTGTCCTGATTGCAACGAACGATTCGACATCGTTCTTGGTGATCCCGCCGACGATGACGACCGGTACTGAAACGAGACCGTGCAATGGGCATCGACGCTGACGTTCACAATCTTGTTGGTCGCTATTGCGATGCAGTGCTTCGCGTGGACGTTGCCGAGTTTGCCGACACGTGGGCCGAAGACGCTCGTTGGCTGATACCTGGTGACGGGATTATCGAAGGCCGCGAGGCAATTACCGCAACCTTCGAAAAAATTCGTCCCACCTACCTTCAGTGCGTGCAGGAAGTGTTGAACGGAACGATTTCGTATGTCGATGGCGATACCGCGAGCGCTAGGTGGCAGATTCGCGAATTGCAATGGCGCGAAGACGGCACGGTGAGCGAACTCATCGGCGTCTATCACGACGTCATGGCACGCAACCTCGACGGCGTCTTGCGGTTCACGCAACGCGACTTCGAGTTGATCTACAGCGGACCAACCGATGGAAGCGGCAAACTGCGCGCGCCTCGCACGCTGTAACTATTTGCTCGGTGCCTAGTTGACGAGCGCAGCGAGAATGTCGGCGAGTTCGCCGGCGCGAGCCACCATCGGCGAATGATCACCCGGGATCTCGACGATTTCTGCACCCATTCGTTCAGCCACAGCACGCTGACCGTCCACGAGAAGAATTGGATCGTCGGTACAAACGACGTAGGTCGCCGGAGTTGAACGCCACGCGGCCTTTTCGACGATCACCGATCCTCCGGTGTTGCCAGGGCGGAGTTTGGTCGCCCACTGCGCTGCTTCTTCGGGGTCGATGTCTGGATAGAAAATTTGTGCAGCGAATTCCGGGTCGATGAACGGAATGCCGTCGTCTCCGACGCGCATGGTGAGGATGAACTCTTCACCAATCGTCATCGGTCCGCCGCTACCCAATTCGCCAGCATCTGGGCCGAGGGCAGTGAGGTACACCAAGCGTTCAACCGATTCGTGATTTCCGGCGACCGTGATGACTGCTCCGCCATAGGAATGCCCAAGGAGAATGACGGGTCCGTCGATCGTGTTCAGCACGTCGGTAACGGCGGCAGCGTCTTCGGCAAGATCGGTGAGTGGAAGTTCCACCAGCGCGGTCGTGACACCGCGAGCATCGAGCTCCGCGACGAGTGGCTCGAAGCACCAGCCTCCATGAAATGCACCATGAGTAAGGACGATCGTTGTCATGGCTGGATCCTAGGAAGAACTGCTCAACTTTTCATGAGGAAGTCGATGTCGTCGGCTTTCAGGAACAGATCGACTTCTTCGGCGAGCAATTCGTGCTCAATGAGTTCTGGATCAGCATCAAGAATCTCAATCGCGATCTCTCGAGCGGTCACCACCCATTCGCGGTCACGACGTAACGAGGCCAACTTCAGATCGTTCTGGCCTTTCTGCCGTTCCCCCATGATCGTTCCTTCGCCGCGAAGGTCAAGATCGACCTCGGCAAGTTCGAAGCCATCGGTGCTGCGGACAAGCGCTTCGAGGCGCGCTTCGCCATCGGGCGTCTTTGCTTCACCAACAAGCCAACAGAACGACTTCGCTGCACCTCGACCAACACGTCCTCGCAACTGATGCAATTGGGCAATACCGAAACGGGTGGCATCGAGAATCACCATGACGGTTGCATTGGGAACGTCGACACCAACTTCGATGACCGTTGTCGACACAAGTGCATCGAGTTCACCAGCGCGGAACTGGGTCATGACTGCGTCTTTCTCATCGGATTTGAGTCGACCGTGGAGCAAGCCGACTCTCAGTCCTGAAAGTTCGCCGTTGGTGAGTTCTTCAAACGTTTCCTGCGCTGATCGAACCTCGAGCTTCTCGCTCTCTTCAATCAATGGGCACACGACATAGACCTGACGCCCATTGGCGATTTCGTCGCGGACCTGTTGCCACACCGCCACTTCATCCATTTCACTCTGTGCCCACCGAGTGACGATCGGCGTGCGGCCCGGTGGAAGTTCATCGAGCACCGAAACATCGAGATCGCCGTACACCGTCATCGCCGCTGTGCGCGGAATCGGAGTTGCCGTCATCACCAAAACATCGGGCATGGCGTCGCCAGCGCCTTTGTCGCGCAGCGCCGCTCGCTGTTCAACACCAAAGCGGTGTTGCTCGTCGATCACCACAACACCCAACGACTTGAACTCAATGCCGTCGGAGATCAACGAGTGTGTGCCGATGACGATGTCGAGATTTCCCGTCGCCATATCTTCAAGGATCTTGCGGCGATCGGCTGCGGTGGTGCGGTTGGTGAGGAGCGCCACCCGCAACGAGCGATCCATTCCCGCTCCGCCGAACAAATTGCCTTCATCGGTATCGGGAACGGTGAACCCTTCGAGTAAATGCTTGATTCCCAGATGATGCTGTTCAGCAAGTACTTCGGTCGGGGCCATAAGCGCGGCCTGATGACCACCCTGAACGGCAACCAACATCGCACTCACTGCAACCACGGTCTTTCCCGCGCCGACATCGCCCTGCAATA
>JALQSZ010000128.1 GCA_023264135.1 Acidimicrobiales bacterium | reverse complement strand
GGCGAGTACGAAGACCTCGTGAAGGCCGGCATCATCGATGCCGCCAAGGTGACACGTTCGGCGCTGCAGAACGCGGCCTCGATTGCTGCCTTGTTCCTCACGACCGAAGCGGTCATCGCCGATAAGCCCGAGGGCGCTGGCGGCGGCATGCCAGATATGGGCGATTTCTGATCGTTCATCGGTTCACAGTTTGAAAACGGGCGTCCTTCGGGGCGCCCGTTTCGCGTGCGGGTACCGTGTCGCCCATGACTCGTCGACGCTCCGAACGCGTGCTTGCTCGCCGCATGAGCAATGACGGAAGCACGGACGAAGGACGCCGACCAGAAGAACTCATTGTCGAAGAGCCACTCGAGATTCGTCTCGATGGCACGGTTGTCGCGACAACGATGCGCACACCTGGACACGATTTCGAACTGGCAGCGGGACTTTGTTTCACCGATGGTCTGCTGGGTGACGCGTCAATCGAAACATGTCGGTACTGCGGAACCGGTAGCGCAGTCGAAACAGAATTCAATGTCGTCAGCATCGATACCGGCGGCAAAGCCCCCGAACCGACTCCTCGATTGTCGACGACCTCTTCTTCGTGTGGCATTTGCGGTTCGACACAGATCGATGAACTCACGAAGCGACTTTCACCGCTTCCGACCTCTTCACCATGGTCGATCGGGGTGTTGCTTTCGTCGATTGATCGAGTTCGCAACGAACAGGAACTCTTTGAACGCACGGGTGGCGTGCACGCAGCTGCGGCATTCGAACGATCGGGAGCGATCGTTGTCATGCGTGAAGACATTGGTCGTCACAATGCGGTCGACAAAGTGATCGGACATCTCCTCCTCGAATCACAGCTGCCTGCAACCGATCGCGCACTGTTTGTGAGTGGGCGAGCTTCGTTCGAACTTGTACAAAAAGCGTGGGCCGCGGGGTTTGAGGCGATGATTGCGGTTTCGGCCCCATCTGCGCTTGCCGTTGAAACTGCGACTGCTGCAGGAATGACATTGGTGGGTTTTGTGCGCGATGGTGGGTGCAATGTGTATTGCGGACCAGGAGTAACCGACTGATGGGCCGTATCAATCCGAAATTTTGGGTGAGTCCTCGTCCGAACGGAATCGGACTCGACAAGCCGTTTCACTACGCCGAGATGCTGAAGCTGGCGTGGGAGAACAAACGCAACGCACGTTATGCGTGGAAATTGCTTACCCAGGGTGTGTGTGATGGCTGCGCTCTCGGCGTCGCTGGTCTCCACGACTGGACGATGGATGACATTCATCTGTGCCTGACACGTTTGCGGCTTCTTGAAATGAACTGTGCTGATCCCATAAAGGAATCGGCATTGGCAGACGTTGCAACATTGCGTTTGAAATCAGGTCAACAACTTCGTGGTCTTGGTCGTCTCGCTCATCCAATGCGACGTCGTAGTGGCGAGCGGGGCTTCACTCGCATTTCATGGGACGAAGCCCTCGGTGCGATTTCAGATCGTCTTCGATCCACCGACCCCGAACGTGTCGGCATGTTTCTCACAAGTCGGGGAATCACCAACGAGACCTATTACGTCGCCGGCAAAGCTGCTCGTGCGATGGGTGTCGCCAACGTTGATTCGGCAGCGCGAATTTGTCATGCCCCTTCAACGACTGCGTTGAAAGCAACGGTCGGTGTCGCAGCGACAACGTGTTCGCTTTCCGACGTGATCAAAACTGATCTTCTCGTTATCTGGGGAGCGAATCCGGCGAACAATCAGCCCGTGTTCATGAAGTACCTCTACAAGGCGCGCATGTCGGGCACCCGCGTTGTCGTGATCAACCCATTCCTAGAACCCGGACTTGAGCACTATTGGGTTCCATCAACAACCGAGTCGATGTTGTTCGGTACGAAGATGTGCGATCTGCACATTCCCGTGCGTCCTGGTGGCGACGTTGCGTTCGCCGACGCTGCGCTGAAGCGATTGATTGAACGCGATGCCGTTGACCACGAGTTCATTAACGAACACACCGATCATTGGGACAACGTCGTTGCGCATCTACGCGAAGTGTCATACGAGGAACTCCTTGACGACGCCGGTCTCTCGATGGCGCAACTCGATGCATTCGTCGATGAGTATGCCAATGCGAGTTCAGCAATTTTGTTGTGGTCGATGGGAATCACCCAACACAAGCACGCCGGTGCTGGAGTGCGGGGCATCGTCAACCTTGCTCTGGCGCGCGGCAATGTTGGTCGTGATGGCGCTGGTCTCATGCCTCTTCGTGGACACAGCGGAGTGCAGGGCGGTGCCGAAATGGGGGCCTACGCCACTGCGCTGCCTGGCGGACTTGAACCGAATGACGTCAACGCGACGGCACTTGCACAGAAGTGGGGATTCGATGTTCCCGCCCATGCCGGACTGACCGCAGCAGAAATGCCCGAAGCAGCGCTTGCCGGAGAGCTTGATGTTCTGTGGATGTCGGGAGGCAATTTCCTTGAAGCGCTTCCTGATCCCAAAGCAGTCGAGAAGTCCTTGGAACATGTTCCATTGCGCATTCACCAAGACATCGTTCTGAGTTCGCAAATGTTGCTACCAGGTGACGATGTCATCTTGTTGCCCGTGAACACACGGTACGAACAAGAAGGTGGCGGCACCGAAACCACAACGGAACGTCGCGTTGTGTACTCGCCGGAAATTCCGCGCACCGTTGGCGAAGCGAGGAGTGAGTGGCGACTCTTCGCCGAAATCGCGTCACTCGTGAAACCGGAGTTGGCTGACACGTTTGCGTGGCGTGATAACCAACAGTTACGCGAAGAAATCGCTCGAGTGGTTCCCTCCTATGCCGGAATCGAAACGCTGGCCAAGACCGGTGACCAGATCCAATGGGGTGGACCACACCTTTGCGAAGGTGGCGTTTTCCCAACTGCTGATGAGCGAGCGCGATTCAGCGTGCTTGAACGTCCGGTGCTTGATCTCCCTGAAGGGATGTTCACGGTGGCAACGCGCCGAGGCAAGCAGTTCAACACCATGGTGCAAAGTGAACATGATCCGTTCACCGGTGCGTCCCGCGATGCGATCTTCATCGATGCGGCCGAGGCAACTGCACTTGGATTTCTTGATGGCGATCTCGTCACGCTCCGATCGGAAACGGGTACCTTCACCGGCCATCTTCATGTCACCCGCTTGGCGCGGCGGTCGCTGCAAGTGTTTTGGCCCGAGGGGAACGTGTTGATTCCTGCCGGGCCTGAGCATCGGGAGTCGGCGTCGCGGGTGCCCGATTACAACGCCCTCGTGACGATTTCACCGGCTGATACCTCAACTGTCGCCATTCATTGACCCCCGGACCGGGCCCATCAACCACGCCGTAGACTCCTGCCCGTGACTGACACTGTTTCCCCCAACATCGGCATGGCGGTTGTCCACCTGTTCTGCAAGGTGACCCCGTTGGCTGACGCCGAGGCCATCACTGCTGCTGTGCAGAAGGCGCAGGCGGAGGGTGATCAAGTTGTCACCGTTGCGATTCTTGGCCACAAGGCCGACCTCGCGTTCATGGCGCTTGGCTACGACATGTGGCGCATTCGCCGCCTTCAAGCCGCGCTGCAGAACGCCGGACTCGACATCGTCGATTCCTATGTGTCGCTCACTGAATTGTCGGAATACGCGCAGGGGGTTCCTGAACCGCAGCGTTCAGCGCGCCTTACCCCAGTGCTGCCGCCTGAAGACAAGCCCGCATGGTGTTTCTATCCAATGTCGAAACAGCGTGGCGATGTGAACAATTGGTTCACACTTCCCTACGACGATCGCAAAGAACTCATGTACGAGCACGGCGCGTCGGGTCGCAAATTTGCTGGACGTGTGATTCAGGTTGTCACCGGTTCAACGGGTCTCGACGATTACGAGTGGGGAGTCACGTTGTTCGCGACTGCTCCCGACGACCTCAAAGAGGTTGTGTACACAATGCGATTCGATACGGCCTCAGCGCTCTACGCCGAATTCGGACCGTTCTACACCGGGATGGTCGCTCCGGTTTCAGACGTTCTTTCGCAACTTGGTATCGACTGAGTCGACGATGAGCGCAACCGAACAACGCGATGAACTCGACGTCGCGCTTGAGCGATTGCGAGAAGAACTTCGCGAACTTGAATCCGTTGTGGTCGCTTTTAGCGGCGGTGCTGATTCTGCGTTTCTCGCGTACGTCGCCCATCAAACTCTTGGTCGTGACCGTTGCACCGTGGTGACGGCGGTGTCCCCATCGCTTGCAGCAAGCGAACGAAACGACTGTTCCGAACTCGCAGCGGAATGGAGTCTGTCGTGGGTGGAAGTTGAAACCTCGGAACTCGAGAGTCTCGACTATCAACGAAACGATGCCGACCGTTGTTTCCACTGCAAAACCGCTCTGATGGACGTCATTGAACCAATTGCTGCTGATCACGGAGCAGTTGCGATTCTGGGCGTCAATCTCGATGATCTCGATGATCATCGTCCGGGACAGCGTGCAGCATCCGAACGCGGCGCGCAGTTCCCGCTTGTCTATTCGGGGTTTACGAAACAAATGGTTCGTGACGCGTCGAAGAAACTGGGTCTTCGCACATGGGATAAGCCAGCGGCTGCGTGTTTGTCTTCACGAGTTCCGTACGGGATGGCGGTAACGGTGTCGGTGCTCTCTCGAGTTGAACGAGCGGAAGCGGCGTTGCACGCGCTTGGGTTCCGAGAACTACGAGTGCGTCATTATGACGACACTGCGCGAATCGAAGTTCCGCTTGCAGCAATCGATGAACTCATTGCTCGACGAGCCGAAGTTGTTGAAGCAGTGACGGCTTGTGGTTATCGCTACGTGACGCTCGATCTTGAAGGATTGCGTTCGGGAAATCTGAATGCCGCACTCAACTCATGAGTGACACACCTGCAGGACCTTCATCAGACGACCTCGACGCTCTCGCGAACTACGCCGCAGTTTTGGCCGATGGAATCGAAAACGCTCTTGGCCCATGGGTTGTGCGTTCGGTGGAAGTCGTGTGTTTGAACGCGGGAATCATGATCACGGGCATTGTTCGACAGAAGGCCACGATCGCCGGAGTTGAAGCCACCGCAGAGATCGCTCCGCAGGTGCGAGAGCTCTTAGCGCTCGATATCGATCAACAGCGCGGAGGCCCGCTTGAGCTCGTCCGTCGCGCGGTCAAATGGCCAACCGCCGTCCTTGTTGAATGCGGCGTGCCGGCCGTGGCCCG
>JALQSZ010000127.1 GCA_023264135.1 Acidimicrobiales bacterium | reverse complement strand
AATCAGCACCGGATGATCCGGTCGACGTTCCGCCAAACGCGCCAGCAACCAGGGCACGTCCTGTCCTGTCATCTGAAACGTCGAGACAACATCGGCGTCCATTGGTCTCCCCCTTGAAGAACGGCCCCAACTCGGGGCGAGTCCTCACATCATGTCCCACATCTCCCCTGCCCGGTGCACGTCTATCCCTGCGAACTCTTCGGCCTGCCCGTAGCCTCGGTTCATGAGAAACGTCCTCGCAGGCATCACCCTCGTCGTGGTACTCACCGCCGGAATTGGCGCCTGCAGCTCAGGCAAAGACAATGCGTCGTCTTCGAAAGACACCTCGACGACTGCGTCGACTGCAGCAACCACAACGACTGTCCCGGCGACGAGTCCGACGACCTCGAGCACCCACTGCTCAACCGATCAACTTAAAGGTGGCCTCGGAGAAACTCAATCCGGAGCTGGCCAGCGCTACACCATCGTCGTGCTCACAAATACCGGCACGAAGGCGTGCGATCTTCGTGGCTTCCCTGGAGTTTCTCTGCTCGATGCCAACGGTAAGCAAATTGGAGAGCCTGCATCTCGTGAAGGCTCCGAAGGAGCAACCATCTCCATTGCTCCTGGTGCGAGCGCGAGTACCACGCTTCACACGAGCGCAGCAGGTTTGGGAGCGCAATGCGATCCAACTTCAGCGCAACTGCGCGTGTACCCGCCGGATAACACGGCATCACTCACCATCACTGCGGCCTACAGCGCGTGCGGTGGCTTTCGGGTGAGTACGCTCGTCGCTGGCACTGCCGGAAACTGATCAGGAGCAATCGTGTCCATCTTCGCCCACGTCGGACAACCGATTCACAATCTCTACGACGGACTTCTCCATCCGTTTACTGGCATTGACCACCTTCTCGCCATGGTCTCGGTCGGAGTGCTGGCTGCGCTTTCCAACTCGAAGCGGATCGCTTGGTTCACTCCACTGGCCTTTGTTGGTGGAATGGTCGCGGGAGGTGCTGCGGGAATGGCGGGATTCTCTGTTCCGGCCATTGATTCCTTTATCGCTATCACTGTTGTCGCTCTCGGCGTTCTTCTCGCTCTGCGATCGACAGGAAACACGAGCTGGCTTCCGCTCATCGCCCTCGCATTCGGTGCGCTCCACGGGATCGCTCATGGCACTGAGGCACCATTCGCCCTCAACCCACTCGCGTATATCGCAGGCTTCGTCTTCGCAACTGCAGCGCTTCACGCAGGCGGGGCAATCGGGGGCTGGTCTCTCCGACGTGCTGCGATCGCTCGAGTCGCCACCGGGACACTTGTTTCAGGAGCGGGACTCTTACTTCTCATCGTTGCTTAGCGCCGAAGTACCCGATTGAACTGCGCGCAATGCGGCTCCGACATTTCGAAGCTGCGTTCGCGACAAATGATCGATGAACACACGTCGCACCGTCGCGACGTGATCCGGTGCAACCTCGCGCAACTTCTCGTACCCGGCATCGGTAAGTACGGCAAGCATCACGCGGCGGTCGTCAGCAGATGGTTCGCGAGCAACAAGACCTTCACGCACGAGTCCGTCGAGCCGGCGAGTAAGTCCCGATGGAGACACGTGCAACGCATCGGCAAGGTCGCACATACGCAATCGGTGATCGAGCGAATCTGATAAACGAGCGAGCACCCCATAGTCACCGTTTGTAAGCCCGTGTGGAGCGAGGTCTTCTTCGATCGCCGCCTGAATCGCAGTGTTGACTTCGACCATCGCCAGCCACGTGTTCATTTCCTCGTCGTCCAGCCACAGCTCAGCGACGTTCTCTGATCGGGGTGATTTCGTTGACGCCATGCCCCCACCCTAGTCCGTGTGGGCGCAATAGTTGCGATAGCAAGCATTTGCTGTAATACTTGCGAGCACAAGGAAATCAACCCATAGGAGTTCCCATGCCAAACCTCGATGACCTCACTCCAGGAATCTGGAACATCGACCCCAGCCACTCAACCGTCAGCTTCGTTGCTCGCCATCTCGTCATCACCAAGGTGCGCGGCACGTTTGGTGAGGTCTCGGGTGCAGTCGTCATTGCTGCGGACAAGCTCGCCTCCACCGTGGAAGCCACCATCGCAATGGGATCAGTCACCACCGGCGACGAAGGTCGCGACGGACACCTCAAGAGCGCCGACTTTTTCGATGTCGAGACCTACCCGAACATGACCTTCGTCAGCACTGGCATTCGCGGCGACGGTGCCGAATATGTCCTCACCGGAACACTCACGATCAAGGGCGTGGCCAAGACCGTTGAACTCGATCTCGAATTCGAAGGCGTCTCCCCCGATCCGTGGGGTGGCACGCGAGTTGGCTTTAGCGCCACCGGCGAGATCAACCGACGCGATTTCGGACTCGACTTCGACGTGAAGCTCGATACCGGCGGTGCGCTCGTCAGCGAAAAGATCAAGATCGAGATCGAAGCCCAAGCCGTCAAGGCCTGAGATTTTTCGACTCACGTCGTACGCGAAGAGGGCCGGCCAAAGCGGACCGGCCCTCTTTCAGTTTTGCGGCAGCGGTTCAGGCAGGAGCCGCGATCGAATCCCACGCGATCGGTACATGCGCGTAGCCATCAATGAGATTCGAATGCACTCGCGGATAGGTCTCGGGATTCCCGACGAAACGCAAACCTTGGAAGCGAGTGAGGATCTCTTCAAACATGATTCGACCCTCGATTCGCGCCAGGTTGGCACCAAGACAGAAGTGCGGACCGCCGGCACCAAAGGCAACGTGATCATTGGGATTTCGACGCACATTGATCGAATCGGGATTATCGAAGGCCCGCTCGTCGCGGTTCGCCGAGGCGTAGACCATCAGCACTCGTTCGCCGGCCTTGATCTGCTTGCCGCCGAGTTCGGTGTCGACCGATGCAGTTCGCGTGAAGTGGATGACCGGCGTGGCGTAACGAAGCAATTCCTCGATCGCGGTTGGCACCAGCGAAAGGTCGTTGCGAACGATGTCGTACTGATCGCGATTTTGGAGAAGCGCGAGGGTTCCGGTCGTGATCAAGTTGCGCGTGGTCTCTGAACCAGCATTCTGCAACAGCATGAAAAAGAGTTCGATCTGGAACGCCGTGAGCTTCTCCCCTTCGACTTCAGCGTGAAGAAGAACACTCATGAGATCGTCACGAGGATTATCGGCACGATCTGCACACATCGCGTCTGCGTACATGAACATGTCGGTCGCCGCCTGGCCGCGTTCTTCGGCGGTCACGTTCGGATCAAATCCAAAGGTCTTTTCCGTCCAATCAAACACCTGCGCGCGATCTTCTTCGGGCACGCCAACCATGTCGGCAATAACGTGGAGTGGAAGCCACAGGGCGAGATCGTGCACTAGATCGGCGCTTGTTTGATCGGCCAATCCATCAATGATCTCGTTCGTGCGGGTGCGCAGCATGTCGCCCAATTGCGCAACGCGCTTCGGTGTAAATCCCTTGTTGATCAACTTGCGCAGCTTCATATGATCCGGAGCGTCGAGGCTGATCATCAACTGATCGCTTCCACCGGAAGCGGGATCGCTAACGCCATCATCCATAAATGGGTCCGGGGCATTTCGGTAGGTCGACGCATCGCGAGAGACCTGCTGGACATCGGCATAGCGCGAGACAACCCACAACTTTTCGCCGGGATACGACGGATGATCGAGACACGCCACCGGATCGTTGTCGCGGAGCCAGCGGTAGTAGTCGTACGGAACTCCGTGGGTATAGGTGTTCGCGTCGTGCAACTTCGGGGCATCAACAAATGTGTCGGTCATAGGGACTCCTCTAAAGGTTCCGGCAATTGTGTCAGTCAAGACCCACGAAGGGTCCGCGAACAGGGTCTTTGGTCAGTCGCCCAGAATCGAGGCCATACGTTCGGTCGTGTCGATCCATTCTTCGACCATCTCACGCATCACATCTTTGGTAGGCCGCACCTTGTTGAGTCGGCCAACAATCTGACCAACAGGGAACCCAACAAGTTCTCGCGAACCAACTCGCAACGTTCGACGTCCGGCTTCTTGATGAAGGATTCCCTGCAGTGGCATCGGCAACGTGCCCGGTGATTCTGGCGATTCCCACGCGTCGGTCCAAGCAGTACGCAACTGACGAGCGGGCTTGCCCGTCATGGCCTTTGATCGAACCGTGTCTCGCGATGTGGCCGCCAACATATTTTCAAGTGCCGTTGGGTTCGTATCGGCCTCTGAAACCGTGAGCCACATCGATCCGGTCCACGCACCTTGCGCTCCGAGCGCAAGCGCAGCGGCCATTTGCCGACCCGTGGCGATACCGCCGGCAGCGAGCACCGGAATATCGGGACCAACAGCATCAACAACTTCGGGCACGAGCACCATGGTGGAAATCTCGCCGCAATGACCACCGGCTTCAGTTCCCTGCGCCACGATCACGTCGACACCAATTGCAACCTGGCGTTCGGCATGCACTTTCGAACCAGCAAGACCGCCGACAAGGATCCCGGCTTCGTGCGCGCGCTCAATGACGTAAAGCGGGGGCGGTCCGAGTGCATTCACGATCATCTTCACGTTCGGGTGATTAAGGCACACCTCGACCTGGCTCGGACCCATGAGATCAACATTGAGACCCGCCGCGGCAACGGGACCGCCCTCGAGTTCCGGAGGCAATTCAGGAACGTCGTAACGAGCAAGAAGTTGATCGACGAAGTCCCGATGTTGCGTCGGAATCATTGCGTCGAGTGATTCGAACGACGCCTCGTCTCCCCCGCCTTTGCCGACATAGTTCACCGGCATGGCGAAGTCGACGCCATAGGGCTTGCCATTGACGTGTTCGTCGATCCAATTAAGTTCGATCTCAAGCTGTTCAGGCCCGAACGCAAGGGCACCGAGCACACCGAAACCTCCGGCGTTGGTGACCGCAGCGACGACATCTCGACAATGGGAGAAAGCGAAGATCGGAAATTCGATTCCGAGACGCTTGGCAATCGGAGTGCTCATGGGTTCCCCTTTGATTCATTGATGGCGTTCGCTAATCACGCTCGACACAAACGTGCGACACAAGATCTGCGAATGTGAAAACAATGTAGCACGTCGATTTCCGATCTTGCTGTGCCAACTGACACGTCCATGGTGCCGAGGCCCTAGATTGCTAGGGCTGCGCCGACAGGCCAGCCCTTCGCCCTGACAAGGAGTTCCCATGAGGACACGAGCCGCCGTCCTGTACGCCCCACATACCGAGTACAAGATCGAAGAAATCGAACTCGACGAC
>JALQSZ010000126.1 GCA_023264135.1 Acidimicrobiales bacterium | reverse complement strand
TGTTGGCCCAGGTGACAACAATGGCGGTGTACGGAAAGTTGGGCGACATTTATGGTCGCCGCCGAGTATTCGTGATCGCAGTTTCACTGTTCATGGTGGGCTCGATGATGTGTGGTCTAGCTCAATCGATGCCGATGCTCATCGCGACACGAGTGCTGCAGGGACTCGGTGCCGGTGGCATTACGGCACTGGCCATGGCGCTTATTGCCGATGTCATGCCCGCCGACAAACTTGGCCGGTATCTCGGCTACACCGGCGTGGTCTTTGCTGTCACCGCGATCCTCGGCCCTTGGGCAGGAGGATTCTTCACTGACAATTTCTCGTGGCGATGGGCCTTTTTCGTCAACATTCCGAGCGGCATCGTGTGTTTGACCACATTGATCTTCGTTCCGAAGTCGACCAACCGAGTGAACCATCGCATTGATGTACTCGGTGCAGCGCTGATTGCGGGCGCAGTTGCGTCATTGCTTCTTGCGATTGGCGGTACCGGTGGCCATGTTCGATTCGTGAGTTTCCGCACGTTCGGTTTGGCGGCGCTGTCGATCGTGTTCGTGTTGTGCTTCGTCGCCCATGAGCGACGAGCGAAGGAACCAATTCTCGCGTTGCGAGTGATCGCTGGTCGGGTCAAGGCGCTCGCGCTTTCCGCAAATCTCATTTCCGGTTTGGCCTTCGGTTCCGCGATTGTTTATCCGCCACTCTTCTTTGAAGCAGTTCGCGGAATTAATGCAACTCAAGCAGGTCTTCTGTTGGCCCCGTTTGCGGTCACATCGGGCCTCTGCACAATTCTCGCTGGTCAGATCACTGATCGACGTGGCGGGCACGTTCTTGTTCCGTTCGTCGGCATGGTCGTTTCGGGAATCGGAATGGCGATGTTGTCCACGATCCACGCAACAACGTCGGCGGCGTTCGTTGTTGGATCGGCGATGTTGGTTGGTATGGGCATCGGATTTGTCATGCAGACACTTCTGTACGTCATTCAACGATTCACCGAACCCGCTGATATTGGTATGGCGACCTCAACGATCATGCTGGCAAGGCTGTTGGGGAATTCGCTTGGCGTCGCCATCGTCGGAACGGTGTTTACGAACAGTCTCTTGAGCGGCGTCCAGCAACGGCTTCCAGATTTCCCCGTTGATTCCATTCAGGGAGCGCCGCAGAAAATTGCAGCACTGTCCGACGGCGTTCGCGAACAGATCCAGTCAGCGTTCGCTCATGCACTTTCGATGGGTTTCACCGCGATGATCCCGGTGATGATCATCGGCGCCATCGTTGTCGGGTGCATTCCGGCCAAACGCGTGCGCGATCGACTCCGGGCAACTCCGAAAGAGATTCCGTTGGCGGAGGGAACTGCACACGCCATGTAGTCGTGCGGCGTTCTTTACGCAGTTGGGCGTGCTCCGACGACACTCGCTCGTTCCATGATCCGACGTTGAGGCCAGTAGTCGCTCGATGCGTAGTGCTGCACTGCACGATTGTCCCAGAACGCGATCGAATCGGGTTGCCATGTGAAGCGAACCTGATACTCAACCGTTGCGGCCTGATCACAGAGATAGCCGAGGAGGGAAGCGCTCTCCTCATCGGAGAGCCCAACGATCCGATTCACGAAGTTGCGGTTGACGTAGAGCAACTTTCGCCCAGTGCGTTCGTGAGTGATGACCACAGGGTGCTGCACGAGCGGGTACATCTCACGAGTCTCGGCTTTGCGTTCCTCGGGAATCGTGTGACCGAAGCTCTTCATGAAGTCGTGTTCGGCAACCATTCCGTCGATCTGTTCTTTGATCTCGTCGGAAAGTCCGTCGTAGGCCGCGCCCATGTCGGAAAACAGGGTGTCGCCGCCCACCGGCGGAATTTCGATGCCGTGGAGGATTGCTCCGAGTGAAGGGCATTCGCGCCAGGTGACATCGTGATGCCACGAATTCTCAAATCCTGCGACTTCAGCGGTCTTTTCGAATCGAACGAGTTCAGGGATGCCGGTGTTGCTGGGAATGAATGGATGAATCTCGAGTTCCCCAAATCGCCGAGCAAATGCAGCGTGCTGCTCTGACGACACCGGTTGGTTGCGGAAGAAGATCACCTTGTAATTGTCGAGGGCACGCTGAATCTCGGCGATGGCCTCGTCGCTCAGCTCGTCACGAAGATCGATACCTGAGATCTCTGCTCCAATTGTTGAGCCCAGCTGCGTAACGTCGAAGTTGTTCCATTCGAGTTCCGCTAAACGTGCACGCTCTTCGGCCAAATGCGTGACGGGACCAACAGGAATTCCACCAGCCATCATTCGACGGCTTACGGCGAGATAGGCACTCGGATCCTTCTCGGGTGTCAACTGTGTCGCGGTCATCATCGTCTCCCATTCGAAGCGCGTGTTTCCCAAGGTACCGCAACGAGTTGGTTTGGTCTGTAGATGGCCTGAATTCAATGGCGAACTCAGTACGATGCCCCCGTGAGCAACGTCTGGGTGCGTCGACCAATCACCGTGTTCGGCGTGGTGTTTGGTGAGATTCTGCTCACGGCGCTGCTGCCGGTGTGGATCATCGTTTCGCTCCTCGTCGATGTCCTGGGGCGAAACTGGCGGCTTCCGACGTTGCGCCTGTTGTGCTTCGCTTTGCTCTGGCTCTGGCTCGAGACGTTCGGTCTCATCGGAGCGGCGAGTCTGTGGGTAACTGGCCAAGCGAAGAATCAGCGAGCCAACTACGCGTTGCAACGATGGTGGGCAAAGCAGTTGATCAGTTCACTTCGGATCACCTGCGGACTTCGTATCGAAGTCGAAGGAGTGGACCAACTTTCGAATGGCCCACTGATTTGTCTGGGACGCCACGCGAGTCTTGGCGACGCACTTGTGAGTGCGTGGATCTTTGGCTCTCTTGCTCAGCGGTTCCCTCGCTATGTGATGAAGAAGGAATTGCTCTTCGATCCCTGTCTCGATGTGGTGGGGCAGCGAATACCGAATTACTTCGTTGATCGCGGCTCGGCGGCAGTTCGTCAAGAACTCACCGGCATCAGAACAATGGCCGCGAACATGGCCGATCGCGATGTCGCAGTGATCTTCCCCGAAGGCACCCGCACAAATGATGAAAAACGAGTCGGGCTTGTGGCTCGGCTTGAACGCCGCGCACCAGAGCGTCATGCGAAATTGAGTGGCCTCCAACGGTTGCTTCCTCCACGTGCTGCCGGCGCAACGGCGTTACTTGAAGAAGTTCCAACCGGTGATGTCGTCGTGATGTGGCACGTGGGGTTTGATGGCCTCGACACCTTCGCTGGCGTTCGTCGCCGGATCGCGCACGCGGAACCTTCGGCACGAGTCGTGCTCGAAACTCACCATCGTTCGACAATCCCCGAAGCCGACAAATTTGAAGCGTGGCTCGATGATCGTTGGCTTGAAATCGACGCAAAGGTTGTTCGCGCCGATGCCGAACGGCTGGCGAACTAAACGTTTTTCCTTGACGTCAGTCGGCAGGTCGAATGCGAAGCGTGCGTTCTTTCGCGCTTACGCATTGTCCGGTGTTGCAATCGAAGCGCCAGCCGTGCAACGTGCACACCAACTCGTCGCCTTCAATGACTCCAAATACCGCAAGATCAGCGGCGCGATGCGGGCATGTGCGCTGAACGATCCAGTCACCAATTTGAATCTCTTCATCGGCGATCCCACCGCGATCGGGATTCGTCTTTCGAAGTGCTTCCGCCTCGGTGCGCACCATTCGCTCTTCGGAAAGAGATTTGAAGAAGTTGTAGACGTATTCATTGAACGGACCGCGTCGCCACGCCGAGAAGCGGCACGACAAGAAGAGCGAGTTGCTCCAGTCGACTGCTCGTTCAGCCGCAACCGTTTCGACGAGTCGACGATCGATGGTGAAGCGAAAGCCGTGATCGGAACCGTCCCACTCGGAGACCGTTCCATTGGGGAAATCGATTGCGATCTTGAGGTCGCCCATGTCGACCACGCAAGTGTCGCCGACGCCATTGCGAAGGTTTGGGGCAATGGCGAGAAGCGGTTCCCACCAACTTTGAAGATCCTGTAGCAGCGTGTCGGAGGGTTGAGCCCATGTGGATTTCAGGTCTTCAATGAACGGAAGCCAATCTGCTTGATATGTGCGCAGGTACGCCTCTTTGTCTTCAAAGATCGAACGAAGATCGTCAGAGGAACACGGATGTGTCACATCGATGCGATCGGGTGAAACCTCGATGCAGGTGCCGGGGATGGCGAGGATGCCGGTATGTCCCGAAGCGTCGAGTCGTTCCATGAATGAACGCTGATCGGGGAAAATGCTCAGCTCTTCGCCGGTGATCATGTTGAGACCGAAAAGATCGGGGTCCAGAAACGCTGGGGGACCAGCGCTGGGCACGACCGCTCGCGCATTCAGAACTTCGACATAACGCATCGCGCGAGCAAACTGACTTTCGACTTTTGCGTCGATGAGTTCGCGCATGACGCCGGCAGGCTCGTCGTACACCATGGGATACCAAATTGCCCCGCTGTACTGCACCCAGTGCAAGTCGATTGGTCCGTGAGACGCGAGCGCATCGAGATCGTGGGTGCGGCAATCGTTCTGGTTGACCACACGACCAGTTGCATCGGAAACGACCAACGCAGAATCGCCGCCAGGTCCATCGGTGATGGAGGTTTCACAATGGATGGCGATTCGAGTGCTACCAACAAGCGATTGTTCGACACCATCGACAGTGCGAAGAAATGACGTGAAACCAAGTGCCTTCAGACGGTTTTCGAGTTCATGTGTGGGGAAACCGGGCAAGAGCACGGTTGCGGTGCGACTGATGTGATCGGGGAGCCACAACTCGTCGAGATGATCGCCGTGAATATGAGAGATGTAGAGGAAATCGGGCGACTCGATACGCGCCATGAGATCGTCGGAAAGTTGATCGTTTCGAGGGAAGACACACCACGAGCCATGGAAAGCAGGAAGGAACCACGGATCGCACACGATGGAAACGTCGGCGGTCTCGATGAGGATTCCTGCATGACCAATCGAGGTTGCCTTCATGTCGTTGACACTAGTGAAGGGAAGCGATTCGGACTGCCGCCCGAACGCGACGAGAGGCCCCGAAGGGCCTCTCGTTTTAGCGAGCGGGTGAAGGGATCCGTCGTCGCTTCGCTCCTCCTCCCGATTCCGCGTGCTGCTCCAACGCGACGATGGGTCCTCCCGTCGCGAGAGCGTCCTGAACTTCCTCTGATACCTGCACCGTTATCACCTCACTAGCGTATTGGCCGGGAGAGCTCTCG
>JALQSZ010000125.1 GCA_023264135.1 Acidimicrobiales bacterium | reverse complement strand
GGGCTGGCCCTATGCCGTGGGTGCTGCATTGGCAGCGTTCGCGCTCACGTTGCTTCCTGGTCGACCCAAGTCGGCATCGGCGGTTACCGCGGGGTAACTTGTCGGACGCACGCGTCGTCCCCGGAAGGTTCCGGGTCCCCCGAGAGGAACGCCAATGTCCGATTACAGCCTTGATCTCAACGAAGACCAGCAGACGCTCGTCGATTGGGTACATACCTTCGCTGCTGATGTCATCCGTCCTGCCGCTGAAGAATGGGACGAGCGTGAAGAGTTCCCGTGGCCGATCGTGCAAGAGGCCGCGAACATCGGTCTCTACGGCTGGGAGTTCATGGCGTCGAATCTCGCTGACCCCACTGGTCTGTCGATTGTTCTCGCCATCGAAGAATTGTTCTGGGGCGATGCCGGTATTGGTTTGTCGATCTTTGGTTCTGGTCTCGCGGCTGCGGGCATCACCGGCAACGGCACGCCTGAACAGGTCATGGAATGGGTCCCGCAGTGTTACGGCACCGCCGACAAGGTGCAGCTCGGCGCATTCTGTGTGAGCGAACCCGACGCCGGTTCCGATGTTTCATCCCTGCGTACGCGTGCGGTGTACGACGAGGCCACCGATGAGTGGGTGCTCAACGGCACCAAAGCGTGGATCACGAACGGTGGCATTGCCGACGTGCATGTTGTGGTTGCTGCTGTTGATCCGGAACTCAAGGGTCGCGGTCAGGCTTCGTTCGTTGTTCCTCCCGGCACCAAGGGTTTGTCGATGGGGCAGAAGTACAAGAAACACGGCATCAAGGCCTCGCATACGTCTGAAGTTGTGCTCGACGATGTTCGTATTCCCGGTCGTTGCTTGCTCGGTGGAAAAGAAAAACTCGACGAGAAGCTCGCCCGCGGTCGTGAAGCAGGAAAGACCGGTCAGAAGCAACCGGCCATGGCGACATTCGAAGCGACTCGCCCCGCTGTGGGTGCGCAAGCACTTGGTGTTGCGCGCGCCGCGTATGAATACGCGCTGCAGTACGCGAAAGAGCGCGTTGCATTCGGTCAGCCGATCATCATGAACCAGGCGATCGCCTTCAAACTCGCCGATATGAAAACCGAAATCGACGCCGCTCGCCTTCTTGTGCATCGTGCTGCATGGATGGCCGCGAACCGCAAAGAGTTCAAGAACGGTGAAGGCTCGATGTCGAAGCTCAAGGCTGGTGAAGTTGCGGTTTGGGTGACCGAACAGGCCATTCAGATTCTGGGTGGCTACGGCTACACGCGTGAGTACCCGGTCGAGCGTTGGCACCGTGACTCAAAGATCTTCACGATCTTTGAAGGCACGTCGGAAATTCAGCGTTTGGTGATCAGCCGCAATATTTCCGGTCTGCGTATTCCTTGAGTCGAGGACTCGTGTGAGCGTCAGCTCATGCGGGGCGGATGCTCGGGGTAGGTCGCGGCAATAAGCGCGACCCATTCCTCATTGTGAATCGGATCAGCCGGAAGATCGATGGCGACGCCTCGCTTCTGGAGGTCGGCCTCAAAAATCGCGATCACCTGATCGGCGTCGAGCGCGTCTTCACCGGAATCGGCGAGGCGTGCTTCTTCGGCGTTGAGGTAAATATCGGCCTTCCACGACACGGTGATGCGAACCTCATCGTCGCTGAAGCTCATGATCGTTGCGCCATCGGCATCGACTGCATCCCAACCACCTTCGCCACGAACGAGACGACTGTGGCTATTGATGTCTTCAACCATCTTGGCGTCGGGTGGTCCGACAGGAGCAACGCCGTGGAAGGTTGATTCATTGTCGGCGACGATGCTCACGTTGCGGAACGGCGGGGACTCGACCATTTCCGGACCTTCGGCGCCATCGGGCCAGTAGTGGAAGTCACCACCTTGTCCGTCGTAGAACCACGACACCGCTGTCGCAATCTTGATGCGCCAGTGTTCGAAGAGGCCCGAGTTCTTCATGAGCTTGAGCAACCAGATCGGCTGTTCGGCGCGAGTGAATCCGCGGAAGGCAGGGACATCGAGATGCGGAATGAACGGGAACGGTGTTGGCCCCATGATGTTGACGTACGCATTCGACGGGCGAACGATGCAGTCGGCGCCGTACACCGCGTGCGCAGCTTCGATGAAGCGGGGGTTGTCGATGATGACGTCGGCACCATCAACCAGTGGCTTGCCCGAAGCGCCGAAATCCTGACGGAACCATGGCGGCACGAACGTTGCCGGACGTGAACCAAGCGCTGCCATTTCGGCGTCGTTGCCGGCGTAGTTCGCGAGCGGCCAGAGCGGACCAGCCGATCGAATGACGTTGAGGACAGCGTCGACGTCTTCGAATGCGGGGCTCAAGCGGGTGGCGGTGGTGCTCATGATCAGTCCCTCGATCAGTGGTTGAAGTGAGAGGACTCTAGAACCGATGGACTGGTCGGTGTCACCTTTAGCCAGGGTGTTGGGCGTACCACTTCGACATGGCGGCCTCAATGGCATCGGTAAGGCGTGGAGCGATGTACTTCGCGCCGGCAATGGTGAAGTGGAGATTGTCGAATCGAATCAGGTCGCCCGATGGGGTCTTTTCTTCACATTGACTGCTGGGGCAAAGCAGCTCATTCATGTCGATGAGAATCGTGGAGTCGGCATGTGCGGCAGTGAAGTTGCGCTGGATCGCTCGTAGTTCTGCGAACTTGCCGATGTTCTTGGCGGTGAGACTGTCCTCATTTTTCTCATCGGGAAACACTTTGGGGTCCGCCTGCGAAAGAAGAACGAAGGGGACGCCATTTTCTGTCGCGATTGCTGCTGCTTTTTCGAGTTGCGCGTTGTAGAGCGAGATCCATTCAGGCGAACCAAAGGTCACCCAGCGGCCGTCGACGAGTACGTCGTAGGTGTCGCGAAGTGCACTTGACCAAACGATTCCATCGGGAACGAATTGTGAAGCAGCGGCGCGCCAATCAGTTTCCCAATTCGCGCACGGGCCGCCTCCATCTCGGAGAACACCGAATGACCGAGTCTTCTGCTGCATCATCGGGCATTGGAAGATGCCTTTGTTCCAAATCACGATTCGGTTGGGGTCAAACGGGGAGTCGTAGTTCGTCGGCCAGGGGAACCACACTTCACCGCCGCCCATGGTCCACATCACCGAATCGCCGAACCACAACAACGAAATCGGTGGCGTGTTGGCGCGCGTCGATGGAGCCGACGGCGCCACGTTGGACGAGAACTCAGATGACGTTTGGGTTCTTGGGGCAGCGACAAACCACACCGCACCGATCACCAGCGCAGTTGCACCAAGCGCGCCGAGTCCGACATAGGCGCGACTCGCGCGCTTTGTCGACGCGGCCTCGTTCGAACTCGGCTTGCGGCGACGGAAAGGTTGTTCGATCAGGTACCAGCTGATCGCCGTGGCGATCGCCGTGAGCGCGATGCGGATGAGGAAGAGTTCGATTTTTCCGGTGCGATCGCTACTGAGGTGAAGTCGCTGTCCGGTGACAAACACTTTGACGGGCCAATGCCATAAATACAGCCCATAGGAAACGAGGCCGAGGGTTCGGAGCCAGCGGAAACTCAGCGATTTTGTAAAGAACGAGTCGTGGCCATTCAGAGTCAGGACGATTGCGCCGGTGGCAAGCGCAATGAGAAGAAAGCCGCCGGTGTAAAGCCAATCGGAATGGAAGTCCGCGGTGGTCGCAACTCCGACAAGGAGGGCTAAGCCGAGTAACGCAGCGGTCGTGAGTGTTGTGCGAGCGAGACGCCGTGATGGAGTGACGGGCCACAGTCGAACAATGCATGCAATGGCGATGCCGACGAAGAGTGCTTGAGACCGTGTGTCGGTTCCGAAATACACGCGTGAGGGATCTGTATGTGGCGTGTAGAGAAGCCACATAAGCGCGCATGATCCGAGAGCTCCGAGAACGGCGGCAATCAAGGTCACATGTGCGAGTCGATGGAGCCCGATCTTTCGCTTGAGAACAAAGACCGTGCCGATAAGCGCGACTGGGAAAAGTAAATAGAACTGTTCCTCGACGGCGAGCGACCAGAAGTGATTCAGGGGCGATTCGGCACCGAAGGCAGCTTGATACGAACTGTGTTGCGCGATCGACCACCAGTTCGCAACGTACGCAAGCGATGCAATCGCGTTCCCGCGAAGCGACGTGTCGACTGATCCGTGACCAAGGATCCTGGCGACAACAACAACGACGACGATTGTTGCGATCGCGGCAGGCAGAAGACGTCGCGCGCGTCTCGCAAAAAATCCAGGAGCCGACATGGTTTTTGTTCGGTCGACTTCTTCAAGTGCCAGAGACGTAATGAGGAACCCCGACAGCACAAGGAACACGTCGACGCCAATAAAGCCAGCTGGCACCAGATCAGGGGCAAAGTGATAGAGAACGACGGCGGCAACGGCGAGGCCGCGCAGGCCGTCGAGCGCGGGGATATGCCTGAAGGTCTTGGTGCCGGGGTCGGCGTTTGTGGTGTCTTCAGGCCGTCCGCTCATGCGGTGGCAACGGTAGCGACGATGGCCGAGAGGTGTGTCGCACCCCCGCTATCCAAGGATCATCTGTGCTTCGTTGCGAAGATCTCGGAGAACAGAATCGGCATCGATCGTTGTGCAGAGGCGGTTGTCCACGACCCGAACGCCATCGACCCAAACATCGACAACATCGGATCGCGAAGCGGCGTACACGATGGTCGAAATGGGGTCGTAGGTCGGTGTCAGCGACGGCGATGTGGAACTGAGTCGCACGAGATCGGCCTTCTTCCCAACTTCGATCGAACCGACATGTGAATCGATTCCAAGTGCCGTCGCTGAGCCCATGGTTGCCATGCGGAGCACGCTCGTGGCAGGCAACGCGGTCGGGTCGAGTCGATTGCCTTTATGGATGAGTGCGGCAACGCGCATCGCAGCGAACATGTCGAGGTCATTCGATGATGACGGGCCATCGGTGCCGAGGCCGACGGTGACGCCTGCTTCGAGAAGTTCTGGCACTCGACAGAATCCCGATGCCAACTTCATGTTTGATGCCGGGCAATGTGCGAGTGTTGGTTTCTGCGAGTCGTGCAATTTCGTTGTCGCTGAGAACCACTGCATGCGCAAGTACTGTTCCGTTTCGCAGCAACCCATGATCGTCAAGCAACTCAACGGGAGTGCGGCCATAACGGTTTGTGACGTCGGCAACCTCGCCCGCATTCTCTGACGCATGAATGTGGAAGCGAGCATTTTCGGACTCGGCGAGTTTGCCAACCTTGTCCAACTGCGATGGATCC
>JALQSZ010000124.1 GCA_023264135.1 Acidimicrobiales bacterium | reverse complement strand
CACTGCGAGTCGGTCGCGTGTCGATGCTGACGTAGCCGCAGTGGTTGTCGGTGAAGACGCCGTTGTCGCTGTTGTGGTCGAAGTTGATGACGAGGTACTCGCATTCGAACTCTCACCCGATGCCACGACAGAGGTTTGGGTGGAATTCTTCGCGCTCGATGATTTCTCGCAGCCCGCGCCAAATACAACAATCGCGAGGAGACACGCGAAAAGCACTGGGCCGATCCGCCGATCGAAACGTGGAGACATCGCTCTCCACCGTACTGACTCTCCGCACGCGAAGAGGACCGGCCCACTGGACCGGTCCTCGTTCGATTCATGCAGTGAAACGTTGTTCAGATGTCGTACCCGACTGAGGGTCAGATGTCGTCGCCAGTCGGCGCCCCTGAACCGGAAGGTTCAGATGTCGTAGTACATCGAGAACTCGTAGGGATGCGGACGCAAACGGATCGCATCGACCTCGTTCTTGCGCTTGTAGTCGACCCACGTTTCGATGAGATCGTCGGTGAACACACCGCCGGCCTTAAGGAACGCGTTGTCGGCTTCAAGTGCGTCGAGCGCAGCTTCGAGAGTTGCAGGAACCTGCGGAACCTTGGCGAGCTCTTCCGGCGGAAGGTCGTAGAGGTCCTTGTCGACCGGAGCCGGCGGTTCGATGCGGTTCTGAATGCCGTCGAGACCAGCGAGCATCATCGCCGAGAAGGCGAGGTACGGGTTGCTGGTGGAGTCGGGGCAACGGAACTCGATGCGCTTGGCCTTCGGGCTCTGCGATGCGAGCGGAATACGAACCGAAGCGGAACGGTTGCGCTGGCTGTACACAAGGTTCACCGGTGCTTCGTAACCCGGCACCAAACGCTTGAACGAGTTGGTGGTGGGGTTCGTGAACGCGATCACCGCGTCGGCGTGGTGGAGAAGACCACCGATGTACCAACGAGCGATGTCGGAAAGACCGCCGTAACCAGCCTCGTCGTAGAACAACGGTGAACCGGCGTTCCAGAGCGACTGATGGGTGTGCATGCCCGAACCGTTGTCCTGGAAGATCGGCTTCGGCATGAAGGTGAGCGACTTGCCGGCTTGCCATGCAACGTTCTTCAAGACGTACTTGAAGGTCATGAGCTGATCAGCCATCTTCAAGAGGGTGTTGAACTTGATGCCGATTTCGCCCTGACCACCGGAGGCAACCTCGTGGTGGTGAAGTTCGGTTTCGATGCCAACGCCATGAAGCGCAAGGGTCATGTCGCCACGAAGATCTTGGTAGTGATCCATCGGCGGAACGGGGAAGTAGCCCTGCTTGGTACGCGGCTTGTACGCAAGGTTCGGACCTTCGTCGGTGCCGGTGTTCCATTCACCTTCGACAGAGTCGACCATGTAGAACGAGCCGTTGGGCTGCGTGTCGAATCGAACATCGTCGAACACGAAGAACTCGGCTTCGGGACCGAAGAACGCGGTGTCGGCAATACCAGTGGTCTTGAGGTAGGCCTCAGCCTTGGTTGCGACATAACGCGGATCACGTGAGTAGCTCTCGTGCGTGATCGGGTCGGCCACGTAGCAGTGGATGACCGCGGTCTTGTGCTTCATGAACGGATCCATGTACACGGTGTTCGGATCGGTGATGAGCACCATGTCCGATTCCTGGATCTCCTGGAAACCACGAACCGATGAGCCGTCGAAACCGTGGCCCTCGGTGAAGTGATCCTCACTCAGCACATGGGCGGGAATGGTGACGTGCTGCATGATGCCGGGCAGGTCCGAAAAGCGAAGATCGACGAACTCGCAGCCTTGGTCCTTCACCAGCTTCAGTACTTCTTCGGGGGTGCGTTCCTGCACGGTTCCTCCTGTGGGGGTGCGAACTGGTCGAATCCAGGGCGCTGATCGTTGGCGACACTACCCGCGGGCACCGAAGTGGTTCCGAGGGGTGACCAGATGATCGTGCCAGCCCCGTTTTTCGCAACTGTTGCCCAATTGTGAACGGAACGTGAACTCGGTCCTGAGCCCTACAAACGGCCTTGGGGCCGCAGGGTTCGGCGTGGGACACTTGAGCCATGGAACGTCAGCAGGATTACGTGCTCAGGACCGTTGAAGAGCGAGGGGTTCGCCTCATCCGCTTGTGGTTCACCGATGTGCTGGGCCAGCTCAAGTCCGTCGCCATTTCGCCGGCCGAACTCGAGAACGCCTTCGAAGAGGGTCTCCACTTCGATGGTTCGGTGATCGATGGTTTCAGTCGTGTGCAGGAATCGGACGTGTTGGCCAAGCCCGATCCCAACACCTTCGAGATTCTTCCGTGGGGCAAGGGTTCGGAAATCTCCGGCCGCATGTTCTGCGACATCCTCAATCACGACGACACCCCGTTCGAAGGCGATCCGCGTCAGGTACTCAAGCGCAACCTCGACAAGGCCCACGACCGCGGCTTTTCGTTCATGACCGCTCCCGAGATGGAGTTCTTCTACTTCGCCGAAGGTGATCCATCGAAGTCACTCGTTCCGCTCGATTCAGGTTCGTACTTCGACCTCACGACTGCCGATGTTGCGAGCGACCTGCGCACGCGCACCTTGCTTGTTCTCGAAGCAATGGGCATTCCGGTTGAGTACTCGTTCCACGAAGATGCACCGAGTCAGCACGAAATCGATCTTCGTTACACCGACGCGCTCACGATGGCCGACAACATCATGACGTTCCGCCTCATCGTGAAAGAGATCGCGATGGAACAAGGCGTGTTTGCATCGTTCATGCCGAAGCCGCTTGCTGGTGTGCAGGGTTCGGGCATGCATACACATATGTCGTTGTTCGAAGGCGACGAGAACGCTTTCCACGAACCGGGCGATCCTTTCGGTTTGTCGAAGGTTGCCCGCGGTTTCATTGCCGGTTTGTTGCACCACGCACCAGAAATCACCGCAGTCACCAATCAACTCGTGAACTCTTACAAGCGACTCATCGCTGGATACGAAGCGCCGGTGTATGTCACGTGGGCTCGAAACAACCAGTCCGCCCTTGTTCGTGTTCCGGTAACCAAGCGAGGCAAGCAGTCCTCCACTCGAATCGAATACCGCTCTCCCGATCCGGCCTGTAACCCGTATCTCGCCTACTCGGTCATGCTCGCTGCTGGCCTGAAGGGCATCGAAGGCGGCTACGAACTTCCGCCCGAAGCGGCGGCCAACGTGTTTGAACTCACGCCTGAACAGCGAGCCGCCGAAGGCATTCGTCCGCTTCCGCAATCGTTGTCGGAATCGCTCGATGTGATGGAGAACTCGGAACTCGTTGCCGAAGCGCTCGGAGAGCACATTTTCGAATGGTTCTTGCGCAATAAGCGTGCTGAGTGGGCCGATTACAAAGCCCAGGTCACGCAGTTCGAACTCGATCGGTATCTCCCAGCTTGGTAACCACGATGGAACCGATCCTTCTCTTTCCCGATCCGCCGCCACCGGAACTCGCGCAAGCACTCGACTTGTCGGGTTACCCGTGGAAAGCAGCGAGCGATGAACTTGCTGCGTCGCGCATCGAACCTGAAAGCGGATGGGGCGGCGCAATCATTTGCGCATACCTCGACCCCGAGCGCGCCTTTGCTCTGTGTCGCTCGCTACGTAAACGAGATGTTCCGCTTGAACCGCTGTTGCTTCTCGTGAACGGAACGCAACTCGGTGATCTTGAACTTCGCGACGACTTGTACGACGACTTCTGTCTCGCACCGTTCCACCCTCGCGAACTCGAAGCCCGCCTCAAGCACCTGTACTGGAACACCGGGGCTGGTACTCGTCCGGAATTGGTTGAGTACGGCGAACTCGTGCTCAATCTTGAGACCTACCAGGCCGCGATCGGCGGTGCTCCACTCGATCTCACCTACATGGAATACGAACTTCTCAAGTTCCTTTCCTCAAACCCAGGCAAGGTCTTCACGCGCGAAACCTTGCTGAGTCGAGTGTGGGGCTATGAGTACTACGGCGGTGCGCGAACCGTCGACGTTCATATCCGACGTTTGCGCGCCAAGCTCGGTGAGCATCACGCCAACTTGATTCAAACCGTTCGCAGCGTTGGCTATCGCTTCGGCCAATCGCGTTGGGGTTCATAAAACGTTTCTCGCGATTCGCGTTTTAAAACGTGCAGCAAAACGAAACACGCCGCCCCGAAGGGCGGCGCGTTTGCAAAGCGGGTGTGGTCTCAGAGAGGACGAACGTCCTGCGCCTGATCGCCCTTCGGGCCACTGGTGACCTCGAATTCGACGGCCTGACCCTCTTCAAGTGAGCGGTAACCCGAGCCGGTGATCGCGCTGTAATGCACGAACACGTCGGGGCCTCCCTCACGTGAGATGAAGCCGTAGCCCTTTTCAGCGTTGAACCACTTGACGGTACCGGCAGCCATTCCGGGACCCCTTTCTGTCCTGCGGGGTCGGAACACCTTCCCAGCACCTTCTTAACGAATCGGCACGCTACTGCTCTCTGCCGTTCCGTGTCGACGAAAAGTTGTGGGGGCGCGAAAAGTTCATCTCGAGCCAACGAGGACTCGAGAATCGATCAGGCTTCGGGATAGGCGAGGGCGTAGTCCTCGGTGCCGGCGTAGGTCACGTCGACCTCGTCCTCGACACTCCAGCCCAGAACGCCAGCAACGAGTGACATGGTCATGAGAAACCCAACAGGGATTGCGATCACGAGCACGAGGATGATGATGACGACGCCAGCCATGAGCGAAACCTTACTTCGCGGCAGGCGACCAGGCCCATGCTTCGATCTCTACAAGTGCCAGACGAGGGAGCTCGGCCACAGCAAATGCGCTTCGGGCGGGACGGTGATCGCCAAACGCCGCTACGTATGCCTCATTCATGAGATCGAAGTCGCGCATATGACGAAGGAAGACGGTGGTCTTCACGACATCAGACATCGACGCACCTTCGGCTTCAAGCAGTGCCGCCATGTTGGCGAGCGCTTGGGTGGTTTCGTGTGTCACGCCGCCGACGATCATTTCGCCGTTGACCAATCCGAGTTGCCCTGAGATCACAAGGAACTCACCGGCGCGAACGATGGGGGTGTACGGACCAATCGGTGTGCTCATGAACTCACTGTGTCACACGAGCGCCATCGACGACACTGCGACCCGTCGGCCAATCGGTTGGCCAACCTTGTGCCGACCACACAGCAGCAGCGGTTGCGGCGAACACGGCATCGGATCCGTTCACCGGCTCAGCGTCTTCCTCGTGCAGTGTCACCTCGACATGCGGCATGTCAGCAGAGCGAAGCACACCAAACGAACGAATCGTGAGATCGCTGA
>JALQSZ010000123.1 GCA_023264135.1 Acidimicrobiales bacterium | reverse complement strand
ATAGTTCTGCTAAACGCAGAAAACTCAAATACACAGAAGTTCAAAACGCAAACTATCGTGAATTTATTAACGAGCATTCGGGAATTGATGACCAGAGATCGTGACGGTTGGTGACCTCTTCGAAATACGCGCGGATTTCGGGTTGCTTCGCGAAATATTCCGTCCAGTGATCGGATGGCTCGAACGAATAGCAATAGAAGTGGTTTCCAACGTCGACGCGACAACCGGGATACGAGTTTTCGTACCAAGTTCCGCCAACACCTTCGTTCTTCTCGATGATCGTGAACGGGATACCGGCTTGTTTGAGGCGAATACCTGCAAGGACCCCAGACTCCCCTGCTCCCACCACGACAACTGGAAGGGCTTCACGCGCATCGGCGGGAGAATGACTCACGACGCTGCGCTGATCGGTGCCGTCGAGTTCCATGTCTTCCAACATCATCGGCACGTACTCCGCCGGCACTTCTTCACAAACGAGCCAAGCCATCATTTCGCGCACTAACGCTTCATCTGGCGGAGGCGGAAGCACACAACCGCTGTCTCGATACGCACAGATTGCATCGAATGCCCGAGCTCGTAGTTCTTCCTTTTGATCCTCAGGCAAGTAGCCCTGGATCTCGTTGAGGAAGAGTCCAAGCGGACGAATTGGCCCGCGGATCCATGACGCGTCGCCGGTTAGGTGCACCATCGATAACACGAGTGTCGGGATGCTTACGTCAGCAAGCATCGCCTTGATGGTGTCGTCGTCATCGGTAATCGGCAGTCCGACATGTGGATTGCCGTCATAGATTCCTGAAGTCGACATTTCTCCCCCTACGCCTTCTTGACGAACTTTGCTTTCAGCAGAATTCCCTGGCCATTGATCTTTGTATCAATCTCGTGATCTCCGGACACCAAACGGATGTTGGTGAATTTCGTTCCGATCTTGAGCGAATTCGTTGAACCCTTCAACGGAAGGCCCTTCACGAGAACAACGGAATCACCATCGGTCAACACGGTCCCATTGGCGTCTCGAATCTCGCCGAGCCCGTCGATGTCGCCACCTTCACCGGCCCATTCGTGACCGCACGTCACGCATTCAAAGCCGTCCTCACTCGTGAGGATGTCGGTCAGTGAACAGATGGGACACTCTGGCGATTCCATAGAGATGGTTTAGTTCGCATCTCACCTCCACCCGGTACTGTTGGGCTCCGCAGTCGCCCACCTCGCGACTCGAGACCTCTGGGGGAACCATGGCAGATCTTGTGATTCGCAACGGACTCATTGTCGACGGCACTGGTGCTCCCGGCGTCGTGGGAGACATCGCCATCACTGACGGGGTCCTCACCCAAGTTGGCGGAACTGTCGCGGAGTCCGGCACCGAGGAGATCGATGCGTCTGGTCGCATCGTGACACCAGGTTTTGTCGACGTGCATTCGCATTACGACGGTCAGGTCTTCTTCGACAACGCACTCACGCCCAGCAACGGCCACGGCGTCACGACCGTCGTTCTTGGTGTGTGTGGAATTGGTTTTGCCCCTGCACGACCAACCGATCACGAAATGCTCATCACCACGATGGAATCGGTAGAAGACATCCCCGGCGATGTGCTGCGCGCTGGGCTTCCGTGGAACTGGGAATCCTTCCCTGAATTTCTGAATGCAATCGAAGCGAATTCCTATGCAATGGATGTCGCTGCACAAATCGGTCACGTCCCCGTTCGTTCTTACGTGATGGGTGAACGCGCACTCGCGAATGAACCAGCATCGCCTGAAGACATCGCAGCGATGGCCGCGATCGTTCGCGAAGCCGTCAATGCCGGCGCAGTCGGATTCTCCACCTCTCGCGTTGTTTCGCATCGCACCGCCGCCGGCGACCCCGTGCCAGGCACGTTTGCAGCGGAAGATGAACTCTTCGGGATCGGTGAAGCCATGGCCGACACCGGTCGTCGTGTGGTGTTCCAACTCGCACAGTCCGGTATCGACGGGTTTGAACCTGAATCCTCTGTCGCTGAAGTTGAGTGGATGCAACGCCTTTCCGCTCAAACCGGTTTGCCGGTGTCATTCCTCATCCTTCAAACCGACGGTGCGCCTGACCTGTGGCGCGATCTCATGAACGCGTGTGTCGAAGCCGAAGCATCAGGCGCCCATCTGCGTCCTCAGGTCGCCAACCGCCCGTTCGGCATGCTCCTCGGTCTTCCCGTTCGCCATCCGTTCATGAAGCGCAAGACCTTCCGCCGCCTCTACGACGAAACCTCATCGTTCGATGAACTGCGCGCCCGCCTGGCCGATCCCGACATTCGCGCTGCGATTCTTTCGGAAGAGGACACCGAGTCGTCGGGCGACTTCTACGAGGGCATGGGCTTGATTGCCACCTACAAGCCAGAGATGGTCTACCCACTCGGTGATGATCTTGATTACGAACCACTCGAAAGCGATTCGCTTGCAGCTCGCGCTGCCGCCGCCGGCGTGACTCCCCTCGAGTTCTTCTATGACCTCATGCTCGAGCGCGATGGCGGAACCATGTTCTTGGTGCCGATTTTCAACTACGCCCACTCCACCCAAGACGACATTCTCGAAATGCTCAGCCATCCCGCGGCCCTCATTGGGCTTGGCGATGGCGGCGCCCATCTCTCGACAATCTGCGACGCCTCGATGCCGACCTATCAACTCGCCCACTGGGTGAAGGGTCGCGAGCGCGGACCCCGACTCGCACTTGAAGCTGCCGTGAAGATGCAGACCCACGACACTGCGGAGTTCTACGGATTCACCGATCGCGGCACGCTTGAGGTTGGAAAGCGCGCCGACATCAACGTGATCGACCTCGATCGCCTTTCACTCACCATGCCGCGAGCAGTCAACGATCTCCCTGCCGGAGCCACGCGACTTCTTCAAGATGCAGTCGGTTACGACGCGACGATCGTGAACGGCGTGATCACTCGTCGCAATGACACCGACACCGGCGCCCGTCCAGGCAACCTCATTCGGGGATCGCGCTAAATCGCCGAACACCGAATCTCCGAGAGCAGACCTGCTGCAGCGGTTCGCTACGATTGGACAACAACCATTGCGGAGGTTCCATGGCATCAGCATGCTGTTCAACGAGCACACTCGGGCACCAACATCTTCATCACGGCCTCCAACATTCAGGTGAATTTTCTCCAGCGCATCACGCCAAAAACTCACCCACGACCGAGATGGCTGACACTGTCGTCGTTGGACAAATCGTCACCAATGACCCGAACCACCCGGCAGCAGACGCAATGGCGATCTCGGGTGGAAAAATTATTGGGATCGGGTCTACGTCCGACATCGAAGGCCTTATCGGACCTTCAACTCAGACATACAAGCCCGATGGCTTTGTGCTCCCCGGACTCATTGATCCGCATATGCACATTTGGACATCGCTCCTGAATCTGACGTGGACCGATCTCTCGCATCAGAAGTGCCCGAAATTTGATGACGTCATCGCCACAGTGACCTCAACAGCACAGAAGGCGCGACCTGGCGATTTCGTGCTCGGCAAAGCATTCGACCCAAGCCTGTATCCAGGCGAACCAGTTGTGACGCGCGATCAACTCGACCGAGCGGCACCAAACAACCCCGTCCTGATCATGAACGCGTCGGGCCATTTCTTCTATGCCAACTCCGCTGCGTTTGCCGCCGCCGGAGTTACTGACACGACACCTGATCCCGCCGGTGGCGTCTTCGGGCGAGTCGACGGAAAACTCAACGGCACCATCGGAGAACCGCCAGCAATGATGGTGATGCTCGGAGCGCTACCAAAGCCTTCGCCACAGGACATTGCTGCAGGCGTCAATGAAATTCTCATGGCGGCAGCACGCCGGGGTGTGACTTCAGTGCGAGAGGCGGCGACCGGAAGCATCGCGGGTATCGGTGAGTACGCGCTCCTCCATCAATTGAATGGGGTGAAACGTCTGCCTGTCCGCGTTTCGACTGCACAGTTTTCGGTCTTACCGGGATTGTCACCGAAAGAGGTTTCCGCCGCTTGGGCCGCAGCAGGCGTGACACCGTTTAGTGGTGACGAAATGGTGCGAGCCGATGCATGGAAAGTTGTCACCGATGGCTCCAACCAAGGACGATCAGGGTATTTCCTTCAGCCCTATCTTGGCGAGGAAGCGGGCGGCAAAGCCGACTGGACACCAGAGGGACTGCACGACGTACTCAGCGCCGGGCTCGATGCCGGTTGGCAGTTGATGATCCACACGAATGGTGACGCCGCCGTTGAATTTGCTCTCAGCACCCTCGAAGAACTCCTACCCAACCACGCCAACAACGACCTTCGCCACCGATTCGAACACTGCTCATTCACGACCGATGACCAGTTACGTCGAATGGCAGAGGCGGGAATTTCGCCAAGCTTTCTGATGAATCACGTCTACTACTGGGGCGCTGCATTCCGCGACACCATCCTCGGTCCATCACGCGCTGGACGCCTCGACCGAGTGGCATCCGCATACGCGGCAGGTCTCACTCCGTCATTGCACTCTGACTACAACGTCACTGACATTGACCCACTTTCGAGTGCACGCACAGCAGTGCTCCGAAAACTCAATGCTGACGGCTCTGTTCTCAACCCCGCCGAATGCGTGACGCCCGAACAAGCGCTTGCTGCAATCACCACGAATGCGGCATGGCATATTCACGCTGACGACCGAGGCTCTCTCGCTGTTGGGAAACGAGCCGACTTCGCAATCGCTTCTGACAATCCTTGGGCAAGCGATCCAGCATCCTGGCCGAGCATCAACTTCCACGAGACCTACATCGACGGGAAGCCGGCGTTCCAAGCGTAAGTGGTGTCGGAGGGGGGACTTGAACCCCCACGCCCTTTCGGGCACTAGATCCTTAGTCTAGCGCGTATGCCAATTCCGCCACTCCGACGTGGCTTCCCGGAACCACCGAAGTGGCCGGTATGCGAGACGACAATCTAGCCCACTGGCCACCCCCTCTCGCCAACTGACAAGCGACGCCTCGATTCGGCTGCCTCGGGCCTCGAAAGCGGGCAGGATGATGGCTCGATACGCAACGCCCTGATGCAGGAGTAACTCAATGATCGGACAAGACAGCCGCGTTCTCGTGATCGGGGCCGGTCCCGGCGGCATTATTTCCGCCTATCAACTTCGGGAAGCTGGGTACACCGACGTCAAGGTGCTCGAACGCGATGGCGATGTCGGCGGAACCTGGCAGCGCAGTCGCTATCCCGGTCTGTCGTGCGACGTCATGATCCACGCGTATTCGTTTTCGTTCAATCTCAATCCCTCGTGGCCGCGTTCCT
>JALQSZ010000122.1 GCA_023264135.1 Acidimicrobiales bacterium | reverse complement strand
ACGACGAATGAAAAGTTTCCCGATGGGCTCGAAGCGATGGCCGCGTCAATCGCGACACGCGGACGACGCCCTGGTTTGTGGCTCGCACCGTTTCTGGCGGCACCCGATTCGCGCGTTGCGCGCGAACACCCTGAATGGTTGGCGCGTGGTTTCGATGGTGAACCACTCGTCAATATGTTCAATCCACCGTGGGAGGGTGGACGCGACGGCCTCATGTACGGGCTCGATACGACGCTTCCCGAGGTGCAAGAACATCTGCGGGCACTTGCCGAAACGCTCGTAGCAATGGGGTACACGTATTTGAAACTCGACTTCACCTTTTCTCCGTCGTTCGACGGCGTTTGGGCCGATCGCTCGTTCACTCCAGCTCAACGGGTTCGCGCGGGATTCGATGCGATTCGTTCCGGCGCCGGAGACGACACGTTCTTGCTCGGCTGCGGTGTGCCGCTTGCGCATTCGGTTGGTGTCGTTGATGGAAACCGAATCGGAGCTGATGTTGCACCTGCGTGGTCGCTTTCGGAGGAAGTGCCGATGCTTGCCGGCTATTCGGGAACGCAGCCGGCAACCAGACACGCGTGGGCGGCAACGGCAACACGTTCGTTCATGCATCGCCGTTTGTGGCTGAATGATCCCGACTGCGTGATGTTGCGAGCGGAACAGACCGACCTCAGTACAGACGCGGCGCGTACGTGGGCACAAGCCGTCGGTGTGTCAGGCGGAATGGTGCTGGTGTCTGATGACCTTGCACTTTTGGGCGACGCTGCGCATGTGTTGTTAGATGAAGCGATTTCGTTGAGTCGTCAGGCCGACGAAGCTGCGCGTCGAGGTCAAGTTGCGACGGCACCAGGGCTACTCGAGACCCCTGAGCCCACGACACTTCGTTCTGCCGCCGGCGAGGTTGTCGTCGAGTTGGACGATGGAAGTTCGATCTTCAACCCGATTGGATAACGTCGCCCAATGAGTTCCCCCGCTGCACCGCTCGCCGATCTTCGAGTGATCGATATCTCTACGGTTTTGGCGGGACCCGGTTGCGCCCGACATTTGGCGGACTTTGGCGCGGACGTGATCAAGGTGGAACGTCCGGGTGCCGGCGACACCGTGCGGGCCATGGGATGGCGAGATCCATCCGATGACGTCACGTTGTTTTGGAAAGTCGCGGGGCGAGGAAAGCGAACCATCGTTCTTGATTTGAAGACCGAAGAAGGCGTGTCGGTTCTGCGTCGACTCCTCGACACGGCCGATGTTCTGGTCGAAAACTTTCGGCCCGGAAAACTCGAAGCGTTAGGTCTCGATCCCGCCACGCTGCACGCAACGAATCCCAAACTCGTGATCACTCGTGTGACGGGTTTTGGTCAGACAGGGCCGTATCGAGATCGGCCAGGGTTTGCGACATTGGCGGAAGCAATGTCGGGCTTTGCCAATGTGAATGGCGAACCCGATGGTGCGCCAACGCTTCCACCGATCGCGTTGACCGACGAAGTGACGGCGATTGTGGCGGCGTTCGCCACGATGGTCGCGGTGCACTCTGGAGTTGGCCAAGTCGTCGATGTCAATCTCCTTGAGTCGATGCTGCACTTAATGGGTCCTTTGCTTTCAGCCAATGCACTCACTGGTTACGAACAGCCTCGACTCGGCTCGGGTATTCCGTATTCCGTGCCGCGCAATACCTATCAGTGCGCCGACGGAAAGTGGGTTGCCATTTCCACGACTGCCGAATCGGTGGCGCAACGGCTCATGACTCTTGTTGGTGCGCCGAACGATCCCCGCTTTGATGGTTTCGACAATCGAGTGGCCAATCGGGAATTGATCGACGAGATCGTGGGCGAATGGGTCGCGCAGCGAACGCTCGAGGTCGTGCTTGCAGAAGCCGAGCAGGCCGAAGTTGCGGTTGCTGCGGTGTATTCAATGGCCGATGTTGTGAACGATCCACACTTGCGCGAGCGCGATGCGATCGTGACGGTCGATGGTGTGCCGATGCAGAACGTGATCGCCCGCTTATCGGCAACACCTGGTGGTGTGCGTTTCGCCGCCCGTGGACTTGGCGCTGATACTGAAGCAGTTCTCGCGGAACTTGACGAGGATCGTTAGCGGCGGGTTTCAGCCACAAGGGTTGCGATGTCACCCATGATGTGGCCCAGTTCGAAATCTTTCGGCGTGTAGACACGCGCAACACCGGCGTTGAGAAGTTTCGGTCGGTCGTCCTCAGGAATGATGCCGCCAACGATGACAGGACAGGTCACGCCCTCGGCGCGAAGTCGATCCACGACATCGGGAACCAGTTGCATGTGGCTACCCGAAAGAATGGAAAGTCCGACAACATCCACGTCTTCGTCACGAGCAACTGCGGCGATTTGTGCAGGCGTCAATCGGATGCCTTGGTAGATGACTTCCATGCCCGCGTCGCGAGCAGCAACGGCGATCTGTTCGGCACCGTTGGAGTGGCCATCGAGACCGGGCTTCCCCACAAGGAATCGGGGAGGACCGCCAGGCATTGCCTTCACGCGTTCGGCGACGGCCCGAAGGTCTTCGGGCAATGTGCCAACGCCTGCGGCAGCTGCGACGCCAGTTGGTGCGCGGTATTCGCCGAATACTTCGCGCAAAGCATTGGCCCATTCGCCGGTGGTTCCACCAGCAATCGCCAACGCAATGGTTGCGTCCATGATGTTTTCGTCGGTGAGGGCGACTCGACGTAGTTCCGCCAGAGCGGCGTCGACGGCAGCGTTGTCGCGGTCGTTTCGCCACGCTTCAACTTCAGTAATTGTTTGCGCTTCGACCGCAGGATCGACGCGAAGGATTGATTCGTCGCCATCAAGTGGTGACGATGCCGTTTCGGTGAACTTGTTCACGCCCACGACGGTTTGTTCACCGGTTTCAATGCGACGAACCCGCTCGGTGTTGGACGCAACCAGACGGCCCTTCAACTCTTCGATTGCCGCGAACGCGCCACCAAGAGCGAGCACGTCATCGAGTTCAGCGCGGGCTGCGGTCACGAGTTCATCGGTGAGTCCTTCGATGACATGGGAGCCGTTGAAAATGTCGTCGTACTCGAGAAGGTCTGATTCAAACGCCAGCACCTGCTGCATGCGCAAGGACCATTGCTGATCCCATGGGCGTGGAAGTCCGAGGGCTTCATTCCATGCAGGCAACTGCAACGAACGAGCACGCGCGTCCTTCGAAAGGGTGACGCCCAACATTTCAAGAACGATGCGTTGCACGTTGTTCTCGGGTTGCGCCTCGGTAAGACCAAGGGAGTTGACCTGCACGCCATACCGGAATCGGCGAGCCTTTGCGTCGGTGACCCCGTAGCGCTCAAGGCAGATTTCGTCCCACATCTTTGTGAACGCACGCATCTTGCACACTTCTTCAACAAAGCGAATGCCTGAGTTCACAAAGAACGAGATCGACGCAACAACGGCCGACATGCTTTCGGCCGGAACCTGGCCGCTGTCACGTACCGCATCAAGAACATCGATTGCCGTTGCGAGTGAATAGGCAATTTCTTGAACCGGGGTCGCTCCCGCTTCCTGAAGGTGGTAGCTGCAGACGTTCATCGGATTCCATGCCGGAATGTTTTTCGAACACCACGCGACCATGTCGACGATGAGTCGACGGGAGGGTTCTGGCGGGAAGATGTACGTGCCGCGTGACAAGTACTCCTTCACGATGTCATTCTGCGTTGTGCCCCGAAGTTCGCTCGATGCAACTCCGTTTTCGGCGGCATACGCGACATACAACGCAAGTAGCCAAGCGGCAGTTGCATTGATGGTCATCGACGTATTCATTCCACCAACGGGAATTCCTTCGAGGAGTTCACGCATGTGGCCGAGTTCGGCGACTGGCACACCGACCTTGCCCACTTCTCCACGAGAGCGGGGGTCGTCGGGGTCGTAACCGGTTTGGGTCGGAAGATCGAACGCAATCGAAAGTCCGGTCTGACCTTTGGCGAGGTTCGTGCGATAGAGCTCGTTGGAGGCGCGCGCCGTGGAGTGACCTGAATAGGTACGCATCATCCACGGGCGATCGGCCGAACGAATCGAATCTTCGGAAGGGGTCGTGCTCATGTCTCCATGCTCGCCCACTGATGGTTGCTTTGTCACGGTGAGACCTCGGAAGTGAAGGGGCGAACGGGAAGCGCCAAGGCGTCGGCAAGGCGTTTGAGGTAGTCGGTCCGGGGGAGTTCGATCGCCCCGAGGCTGGCCAAATGGGGAGTCAGCCACTGCACATCGAGCAAAACCACACCGAGTGAGCGCAAGTGGTTGACGAGGCCAACGAGTGCGACCTTCGACGCATCGCGGGCCTGGTGAAACATCGATTCACCAGCGAAGAGCCCACCGATGTGGATGCCGTAGAGCCCTCCAACAAGTTCGCCGGTTTTACGGTCGCGGGTTTCGATCGAGTGCGCCCACCCCAAACGATGAAGTTCGACATATGCGGAACGAATCGCTGACGTAATCCACGCGCCATCTCGATTGGGGTTTGCACACGCGTCGACAACACTTGCAAACGCGGTATCGATCGTGATGTCGAAGCGTTGCATTGACGTTCGCAGCGACCGCGAAACGCGCAGTGCATCGAGGGGCAAAATTCCTCGGGGGTCTGGCGACCACCAACCAACCGTTGGTCCGTTGTCGAACGGCATCGGAAAAATGCCGGCGCGATAGGCGGCCAGCACCGTTCCCGGTTCGAGATCAGCACCAATGCCAACAAGACCGTTTTCGTCGGCCGTGTCTGGCGGTGGGAACTGCCACTGCGTATGCGGCGGCGCGATGGGCATCATGAATGAACGACCATCGGCGCTGTTAACGATCTACTTGCGGTAGTCGTAGAAACCAACGCCGGACTTCCGACCAAGATGACCAGCGGTCACCATGCGGCGAAGTCGCGGAGCCGGTGAGAAGTTCGGGTCGCGGAACTCGTCGTACAACGCATCGAGAATTGCGACAGAAGTATCAAGGCCGACAAGGTCGAGAAGTTGCAGCGGACCCATGGGGAAGTTGCAACCACCCTTCATGGCGGTGTCGATGTCGTCACGAGAGGCGATGCCGTTCTCGAGCAACTTCACGGCGTTGTTGAGATACGGGAACAGCAGCGCATTCACAATGAAGCCAGCGCGATCGGCAACTTCAACTGGGTCCTTGCCACACGCAGAGGCAAACGCAGTGACAGCGGCGATGGTGTCGTCGTCGGCGGTCATGGGTCGAACAATTTCGACGAGGCTCATGGCTGGCGCAGGGTTGAAGAAATGAACACCGCAGACTTTGCCGGGTCGATTCGTTGCCATCGCCATTTCAA
>JALQSZ010000121.1 GCA_023264135.1 Acidimicrobiales bacterium | reverse complement strand
GGAAGTTGCAACGCGAGAATTGTGCCGACCGCAAAAACGACTGCACCCAGTGCAACCGTGGCTTTGCCGCCACCGATCGCGTAGAGAATGCCGCCGGGTACCGCCGCGATGACGACCGCAATCGACGACAACGTTGTGAGTTGGGAATTGGCTTGCACCAATTCTTCATCGCTATGAACCGTGCTGGGAATTACTGCGCTCTTCGAAATCGAATAGATCTTCTGCATGATGAGCATGCCGAAGGCTTCTGGGTAGAAGAGGATCGTGTTCATGTGCCGGACGACAAAGAACGCGAGCACAGCGCGTAGCAACATCGAGCCGACGATGATCCAACGACGTCCACCTTTTATTCGGTCGATGGCGGGACCAATCAGTGGTGCAGCGATCGCGAACGGAGCGATTGTGAGAAGTAGGTACAGGGCAACTCGCCACCGAGCCGAGGTGAAGTCGAGCGAGAAGAACACCGAACCAGCGAGACCAATGGCAAACAGCGCGTCGCCCGAGACTGATGCCGCGTGCGCCCGCGCCAGGCGCGTAAAGGGTGACGGTGCCCACGGTCGGCGAGGATCGCGTCCGGCAGGTGCCGGACCGCGAGGGCGCTTGCCGTTGGGAGATGTGGACTCGGGGGTCACTTCGCCCATGCTACGAGGCGGGTGCGACGCACCGGCCCGTTTCGAGAACCCTCAGCGCTTGGGTACGTCGAACTTGTAGCCAAGGCCACGAATCGTCACGATACGAACCGGGTTCGTGGGATCACTCTCGACCTTGGAGCGCAGGCGTTTGATGTGCACATCGAGGGTTTTGGTGTCGCCGACGTAGTCACTCCCCCACACTCGATCTATGAGCATGTCGCGGGTTAGGACGCGGCCCGCGTTGTCCATGAGCAGTGAAAGAAGCTCAAACTCTTTGAGCGGAAGTGCGACATTCTCCTCACGGATGATGACCTCATGGCGTTCTCGGTCGATGGAGACGTCGCCAATGGAAACGATGTCGCCGTCATCAACCATTGCGTCATCTGCGATACGACGTCGCAAAACCGCGCGCATTCGGGCGACGAGTTCGCGGAGTCGATAGGGCTTCGCGACGTAATCGTCCGCTCCGACTTCGAGACCGACAACAGTGGAGATCTCATCGTCTTTCGCGGTGACCATAATGATTGGCACCGATGATCGGCTTCGTAATTCGCGGCAGACATCAACCCCGGAAACTTTCGGCAGCATGACATCGAGCAGAACAAGGTCTGGATCCACAGAATCGAAAATGTCGATCGCTTCAGCGCCATCGCGCGCAACAGAAACCTCGAAACCTTCTTTTGCCAGACCAATCGCCAGCGCGTCGACATAGGAGTCTTCATCTTCGACAACAAGCACCTTGATCGCAACGGTCATTGCTGCGTTCCTCGACTTCCATCCTCAACACGTCGGACTTGCGGAAAGAACAGGCGAAACGTTGAGCCTTCACCCAATCGTGAATCGATTTCGACTCGACCATCGTGATTCGTCACCACGTTTCGGACGATTGAGAGTCCGAGTCCTGTACCGCCCGTGGTTCGGCTACGCGCTTGATCAACTCGATAAAAGCGTTCGAAGACCCGATCAATGTCACGCGCCGGGATACCAATGCCGTGATCAGTGACAGAGAGGACAACCATCCCCGGGCTCGCTGACGCAACGACCTCAACCGACTGACCTGGATCAGAATATTTGACGGCATTATCAACGAGGTTGGTGAGCGCGGAGAGAAGTTGGCGATGATCGCCTTCAAGCGCCAGACCCTCCGGGCCACCATCAATCACTAACTGACACTGCGCAAGATCCGCAGCTGGTCGAATGCGATCCACTGCCTCCGTTATGAGATCGGCGGCAAAGATCGTTGCCACTTCCGTTGACGCTTCACCTTCAAGGCGTGAGAGTTCAAGAAGATCTTCGATCGTGGCGCTCACCCGCATCGCTTCGGCTTGAATCCGACCTGTCAGTCGAGCCACGACCTCCGGATCTTCAGCATCTTGCAGGGTCTCAGCGAGTAATGACATCGCTCCAACCGGGGTTCGGAGTTCATGCGACACGTTCGCGACGAAATCTGTCCGCACCGACTCGAGATGTCGAAGCTCGGTGATGTCTTCAACGACTGCGACAACCACCTGGCCCCCTTCGGTGGGCATCGGGGCGGTGGACACCACCACGGTGCGACGTGGCGGGCCGAAAAGTTCAAGCGTTCGTGTTGCTCCCCCGCTTTGCAACGCGGCATCGACGAGTTCAGCAACCGCTGCTCCGACCAGCGCATCGGCGTGGCGCGCCTCGATAAACGGTTCAGCAGCTCGATTCCGATCGATCACCGGTCCCTCGCCGTCGATCACCAAGACCGCCTGGTCAAGACCATCGAGCGCTCCCTGCAAACGAACCACTTGGGCGCGCGCGAGATCAGCGCCGCCCTCGATCGCTCGCAAACGTCGATCAATCACCGCGATGGCAGCCTCAGGCCCTGAAGCCGGAGGAGGAAGGTCCACCTCGAGTCGCTGTCCCAACCACTTCGAGACCACCGAAAATCGACGATCGGAAAAATAACGAGTGACAACGGCAGTTACGACGACCGTCACGACTGCGACAACGATGGCCACAGGCAGGACTGGGGTCATGAGTCGGCTTCGTCCTCCGACGATGCGACAACAACCGGCGTAAATCCGATCGCTTCATGTTCGGTTGTTTCAAACAGGGCGCGAGCCTTCAGCCGAGCGGCACCCGTTTGTTCGGGCAACCAACCAGTCACCATGTACTGCACGCGTTGACCGATGTTCACCGCGTGATCACCAATGCGCTCGTAATACCGACCGATCAACGCCAATTGAACCGACGCCTGAAGTCCAATGTCGTGGGTTGCATGCGACTCGAAAATTGCTTCGATGTAATCGCCGTGTAGTGCGTCGAGTGCATCGTCGATGTCGTCGATCGCGACACCGAGGCTTGCATTCCGTTCGGAATAGGCATCGAGCGCAAGTTTCACCAGACGTGCCGACTCTTCACTCATTCGCTCGATGAGCCCACGCAAACGCGGATCAAGAGTGACGCCGTAAATTCGGCGCGCACCCTTTGCCACATTCACCATGAGGTCGCCAGATCGTTCGAGCTCGCCTGTTAACCAAACCGCTGTCACGATTGCGCGGAGATCTGAGGCCATCGGCTGCTGCAACGCAAGGACGTGGTAGCACTGCTCCTCGATTCGCAGCGACAACGCATCGAGCTCGTCGTCAGCTTCGATGAGCGCCTGAGCGCCCTTCATGTCGTTAGAGAGAAGGACCTCGGTGCCGCGAGGAATGAACTCGCTGACGAGCGCACCGAGACGAACAATGTCGTCGCGGATCTCATCGAGTTCCTGATGGAATGACTTGCGCTGTTCAGGCATGTCTGGACCTTTTCGTCGTCGCGCGTCGTGATCAGCCGAAGCGGCCGGTCACGTAGTTCTCGGTACGTTCATCGGAAGGAGCCGAGAAAATCTTGTCGGTGGTGTCGAACTCAACGAGCACTCCGGTACGCGTATCGCTCTCACTATTGACTTCGGTTGTGAAGAACGCGGTTCGATCACTCACACGAGCTGCCTGCTGCATGTTGTGCGTCACGATGAGAATCGTGTATTCCGATTTGAGTTCTTGCATCAGATCTTCAATGCGAGCAGTGGCGATCGGGTCAAGAGCCGAACACGGTTCATCCATCAGAATCACTTCGGGCTCAACGGCAATTGCGCGAGCGATGCAGAGTCGTTGTTGCTGTCCGCCTGAAAGCCCCATCGCGGATTTCTTGAGTCGATCTTTCACTTCGTCCCACAACGCTGCCTGGCGCAACGCTTTCTCGACGACGTCGTCGAGATTTCCCTTATTGCCCGCAAGGCGCGGACCAAACGCAATGTTGTCGTAGATCGACTTGGGGAACGGGTTCGGACGCTGGAACACCATGCCAATGCGCTTGCGAACTTCTACTGGATCGATTCGATCGTCGTAGAGATCGATGCCGTGGTAGAGCACCTGGCCTTCGACTCGCGCGCCTTCGATGAGATCGTTCATTCGGTCGAAGCACCGAAGCACCGTTGACTTGCCGCAACCAGATGGGCCAATGAATGCAGTGATCTCGTTCTGGCGAACATCGAGGTCAACATTGCGAACGGCTTTGAACGCGCCGTAATAGACGCTGAGATCGCGAACATCGAAGACGAGGCTCGGTTCAGCAGCTGCTGCCACTGGCGCTTCTGCCGGAACTTCGGCGATCGACTCGCTCATACTGGCGGCCATTGTCGGAACCTCATTGGAATCAGGTGAGTCGCTCACGGGGAGAAGGCTAGATCGGTTAGGCGTTGTGGCGGCGAGCCACTCGGGCGGACACAACTCGGGCAAGGATCGTGAAGAGGAACACAATGCCCACGAGGGTGAGTGCAGCACCCCAAGCACGTGACTGCGCAGCTTCGAACGGCGTCTGTGCATTTCCAAAGATCTGCAACGACAGGGTCGTCATCGGACCATCGAAGAGATTCAAGTTGAGGCTTCGCGCTGCGCCAATCGTGAAGACCAGCGGCGCAGTTTCACCAGCTGCACGGGCGATGGCGATCATCACGCCTGAAGTGATGCCACCGAATGACGCCGGCAACACCACCGTCATGATTGTTCGCCATTTTCGATTACCGAGCGCGTAACTCGCCTGCCGCAACTCGTCAGGAACAAGTCGCAGCATTTCTTCTGTCGAACGAATGATGATCGGAAGCATCAAACACGCAAGCGCAAGCGATCCGCCGAAACCATTGAGGCCCATTTCGAGGGTCCAGACGGTGTAGACGAACAGACCCATCACGATCGACGGAACACCAGTCATGACGTCGGCCATGAATCGAATCAGTCGCGACAATTTTGTCTTGCCGCCGTATTCGTGCAGGTACACCGCTCCAAGAATGCCGAGCGGAATTGCCATCACTGCTGCGCCAGCGGTGATGAGCAAGGTGCCAACGATTGCCGGCCCCATACCGCCGCCGGCTTTACGAGTGACTGCAGGGAGATCGTCGGTAAACCACGACACCGAAAGTGAACTCACGCCTTTGAACACCACGTAACCAATGACGAGCGCCAACGGCACAAGTGCGGCGATTAGCGAACCTGCCATCCAGATCGATGCCAAGCGATTACGCACTCGCCGTGAGCGCGAAGTTGTTGCTTCAAGCAACAGGCGATTGGATTCTTCGAGGAGAGAAAGATCAGTCATCTCACGCTCCTTGGCTTCGTCGATCGAAGCGGGTCACGATCGACCTCGCCGAAACATTCACAAGGATCG